>CALXDU010000074.1 GCA_944387145.1 uncultured Oscillospiraceae bacterium
CCATATGCAGCGGGCTACTGCACCACGTTTTCATTCATCGTGGTGCAAGAATGCAATGCTGCATGAAGTTTCATGCGCTGTTTTTGGTAACTTACCCTTGACTTATTTGCATTTTTTGACCATAATATAGCCTATATGGAAAATTAGGAGAGAATTCTTCGATCCCTGCCAAAAGGAGGCATTTTCGTTGAGCGGAAAGAAAAAAGTCTTTGTGGTGCTGATTTTGGTAATCATGCTGGCGGCCCTGGCTGCCGGACTGGTTTGGAACATTACCCATTATTGGATGGTGGATTTTCGGTTCTATTCCAAGCAGGCCCAGAGCCTGGACCTGCGGGGTCAGGATATTTCCCTGAGCCATTACGACAAGCTGCACAGCTGCCTGCCGGATTGTGAGATCCGCTGGGACATCCCATTCCAGGGAACGGTTTATCCGGATGATACCACGGAACTGACGGTGACTTCTTTGAGTGAAGAAGATGTGGCAGCGCTGGGTTATTTTTCCGCTTTGGAAAAGGTGAATGCCCAGGAGTGCAAAGACTATCCCCAGCTGCTGGCAGCCCAGGATCGGTATCCGGAAGTGAACATTACCTTCGATGTGGAGATTAACGGCACCGGCTACCGCCATGATGCCAAGGAAGTCAATCTGACGGGCATTGCCCAGGAAGAACTTGCTCTGCTGCCCTACCTGCGTCAGTTGTCCACGGTGGTGGTCAGCGGGGGAGAGCAAATGGAGAACCTGGCCCAGCTGCAAACCTACTGCCATGAAAACGGACTGGATTTCTTTGTTTCCATTAACAAGGAGAAGATTGCGGATGATACCAAGAAGGTGACTCTGAAGGCACCGAAGGATGGAGAGCTGAATTTGCTTCAGCTGCTGCCGGATATGAAGCAGCTGCACCTGGAAAATCCGAAAGCCGCAGCAGAGGCGGTCATTGCCCTGCAGGATACATATCCGGATGTGGAAGTAACCTGGGAGCAGGAAATCTGCGGAAAGAGCTTTGAGCTGGGCGTAGAGGAAGTAGACCTGTCCGATACCACCATCAAGACCCTGGACGAAGTAGAGCAAGGCATGAAGTATTTCCCCGGTACCAAACAGGTGTTCCTGGGAGAATGCGGCCTGGACAACGAGGAAATTGCCGCTTACCGGGAGCGGGCCCGGGCGGATTACAAGGTTGTATGGATTGTGCGCTGCGGCGAGAAGCTGCCCACCCGTACCGACACCACATCCTTCATGCCCAGCCGGGACGGTGTTGGCTATATCCGGGACGACGCTACGGTGAATCTGCGTTACTGTGAAGATATCATCGCTGTGGACGTGGGCCATATGGGTGTGAAAGACGTCAGTTTCGTAGAATATATGCCCAACCTCAAGTATCTGATTCTGGCCCATACGGAAGTGCAGGACATTACGCCCCTGAGCACCTGTAAAAACCTGGTGTTCCTGGAACTGGACTGGAGCCCGGTGAAGGACTTTACCCCCCTGCAGGGCTGTACGGCGCTGGAGGATCTGAACATCGGCAATACCGGTGCGGATGTAACCCCCATTGGCAAGATGACCTGGCTGAAAAATCTGTGGATGATCTTCCGCGGCGGCGGAAACGCATGGGAAATGACCCAGGCCCTGCCCAATACCCATGTTGTGGCCAGCGGCAATGCCACCGTTTCCAGCGGCTGGCGGCGTCTGCCCAATTACTACGCCATGCGCGATGCCCTGAATATGTACTATATGGAGTGGTAATCCTTTTATGGGTTCCGCTTTGCTCACGTCTGTCAGGCATTCCCTGGCAGACGTGATTTTTCTCCGGAAAGGACGGTTAAGATAAATGTCACAGGAAATCAATCGAAATCGGATGTTTTCTCTGCTTTTGGTGGTGGTGGGAAACATCCTGTATGCACTGACGGTTAAGCTGTTTCTGCTCCCGGCAAACCTGATCAGCTGCGGAACCACCGGCATTGCTTTGGTGGTCAATCATTTGACTCACATCCCCATCTCCGGCTTTATTTTTGTGTTCAATGTGGTGATGCTGCTGGTGGGCTGGCGGATGATCGGCAGGCAGTTTGCCTTGAGCACGGTGTTTTCTTCTCTGTTTTATCCCGCCGCCCTGGAGGTGCTCAATCGCACCCTGGGGGATATCCGGATTACCCAGGATATTTTGCTGAATGTGGTTTTTGCTGCGTTGGGGCTGGGCGTATCTCTGGGCATGGTGATCCGGGGCGGCGCTTCCACCGGCGGTATGGATATTCCGCCGTTGATTCTGAAAAAATATCTGCACATTCCGGTTTCTTCCAGCTTGTGGGTGTTTGATTTCTGCATTATGATTTCCCAGCTGCTGTTTCATACCCTGGAGGACCTGCTGTACGGTATTCTGATGATCCTGATTCTGTCCTTTACGTTGAATCGGGTGATGCTCATGGGCACCAGCAAGACGGAAGTGAAAATCGTCAGCCCCAAGGCAGACGCCATCCGGGATGCCATTTTGTCCCAGGTGGACAGAGGTGTGACCCTGCTCCACGGCGAAGGGGGATACCTGCATACACCTACGGAAATTATTCTCAGTATCGTCTCCAACCACGAAATGCCCAAAATCGAGCGGCTGGCCCGGAGCATTGATCCGGACTGCTTTATGATTGTCAGCCGTGTCAGCGAGGTCTGGGGACGGGGCTTCTCCCGGGGAAAAGTGGATCAGAACTCGCCGAAGAAATAGGTTGCTTTCTCTGGTGGGGGCACAAAATTAGTTGGATCATCCGCGTACAGAAGACTTTTGTGCTCCTGGGAAATATTCGTTGACAATTCGGGGTGATTTTCTTATAATAACCCCGGATTTTGTCTTGTTTGGAGGAAGAGAGAATTATGCAACGTGAACATCTTGGCAGCCGGTTGGGCTTCCTTCTGCTCAGTGCAGGCTGCGCAATCGGCATCGGCAATGTCTGGAAATTCCCCTGGATGGCTGGCCAGTACGGCGGCGGTGCCTTCGTGGTGGTGTATCTGGTATTTCTGCTGATTATGGGCGTGCCCACCCTGACCATGGAATTTGCCATGGGCCGTGCCGCTCAGAAAAGCCCGCTGAAAATGTACCAGCAGCTGAAGCCCAACGGAAAATGGAACTGGCACGGCTATGTCTGCCTGCTGGGCAACGTGATGCTGATGATGTACTATACCACCGTGGCCGGCTGGATGCTGCAATACTTTGTGGATACCGCTGCCGGCAAGTTCGTGGGACTGGGTAAAGCGGAAATCGATGCCATGTTCCCGGCCATGCTGGCCAATCCCGGTCAGATGACCGCATATATGGGTACTATTGTGGTTTCCGGATTCCTGATTATCTCTCTGGGCGTTCAGAAGGGCCTGGAGCGGGTGACCAAGTACATGATGCTGGCTCTGATTGTGATGATGCTGGTACTGGCTGGCAACAGCATGTTCCTGGAAGGCGGCGCAGAAGGCCTGAAGTTCTACCTGATTCCCGACTTGCAGCGGGTGCAGGATGTGGGTCTGGGCAACGTGCTGGTGGGCGCCATGAACCAGTCCTTCTTTACCCTGAGCCTGGGCATTGGTGCCATGGCAATTTTTGGCAGCTATATTGGAAAAGATCATTCCCTGATGGGTGAATCTGTCCGGGTGTGTGCGCTGGATACTCTGGTGGCTCTGTGCGCCGGCCTGATTATCTTCCCCGCCTGTTTTGCCTACGGCGTGGATGTGAATAACGGCCCGTCTCTGATTTTCATGACCCTGCCCAATGTGTTCAACAACCTGCCTATGGGTCGGTTCTGGGGCAGCCTGTTCTTCGTGTTCATGACCTTTGCAGCCTACTCTACGGTGCTGGCGGTATTTGAGAACATTGTCTCCTGCGTCAGCGAGCTGACCGGTTGGAGCCGGAAGAAGACCTGCCTGATCTGCTGCATCTGCATCTTCCTGCTGAGCCTGCCCTGCGTGCTGGGCTACAACCTGTGGCAGAACTTCCGTCCCATTGCCGGTCGGGATGTGCTGGACAGCGAGGACTTCCTGGTAAGCTACCTGATGCTGCCCCTGGGTTCTCTGATTTTCATTGTGTTCTGCACCACCCGCTACGGCTGGGGCTGGGAAAAGTTCATGGCAGAGGCCAACGAGGGCACTGGTCTGAAGGTTGCCAAATGGATGCGGCCTTACATGACCTATGTACTGCCGGTGATTGTGGGGATTATCTTCGTTGCCGGTATGATTTCCTTCTTTGGCGCAAAATAAAACAGCAGCCGGGTCAGGGGATAAACCTGACCCGGTTTTTTGTATGACAAAAGGGACTCCACAGGGAGTCCCTTTTTGTGTTTGGAATTAGTCCAGATGCTCGCCTTCGTTGCGATAGGCGCTTTCCAGGGGGGAAGCGGCTGGGGCTTCCTTGGTGTATTTTTCCACATACTTGGTCGCCTGCTCCACGGACAAAATGGTTCCCGCACCGGCGACACAGCCGCCGGGACAGGCCATGCCTTCCAGCAGATACCCCTTGTACTTGCCGTTCTTGGCCATCATCATCAGCTTGCGGCAGTCCCGCAGGCCCTCGGCCCGGGCAGTCTTGATTTCCAGCCCGGGATTTTGCTCCTTGGCCAGATCCGTCACCGCCTTGGCAACGCCGCCGGCCACTGCAAAGCCTCGTCCGGCGCTGGTGCCTTCGTTCAGGCCTTCGCTGTCGGGCAAAGCATCAAAGTCAATTTCCTTGGCCTCAAACATGCCCATCAGCTCTTCAAAGGTCAGAACAAAGTCCACATCGGAGCGGATATCTTCCCGGATGGCTTCCAGCTTCTTTGCGGCGCAGGGACCTACAAAGACCACCTTGCATCCCGGGTTCTGCTTCTTCATCAGCCGGGCGGTGAAGACCATGGGGGTCAGGGTCATGGAGATCTTCTTGGTCTCTGTGGGGAACAGCTTGTAGATCATGGAGTGCCAGGCCGGGCAGCAGGAGGTTGCCATATAGTCCTGCTCCTGAGGCACCTTTTCCAGGAAGTCCTTGGCTTCCTCAATGGTACACATATCTGCACCGATGGCCACTTCCGCCACCCGGTCAAAGCCCAGTTCCTTCATGGCGCTGACCAGCTTGCCGGGAGAAACCTTGCCGCTGAACTGGCCGATAAACGCGGGGGCCACAATGGCGATGACTTTGTCCCCCTTCAAGATGGACTGAATGACCTGGAAAATCTGGCCCTTGTCCACAATGGCGCCGAAGGGGCAGCTGACCAGGCACTGACCGCAGGCAACACACTTGTCCTGGTTAATGACTGCCTTGCCGTTTTCGTCCTCGCCGATGGCGTCCATGCCGCAGGAGACCTGACAGGGCCGCTCCAGGTGGATAATGGCGTGATAGGGACAGGCCTTGGCGCATTTTCCGCACTTGATGCACTTGTCCTTGTCAATAAAGCTTCTGCCGTTGACGAAGGAAATGGCATCCTTGGGGCAGACCTTTTGGCAGGAGGCGGCCAGGCAGTTCTGACAGCCCACCGTCACTTTATACTGATTGGTGGGACAGGCATGGCAGGCATAGGGAATAATATTGATCAGAGGGGGCTCGTAATATTGCTCGGCAATGGCAGCCGCATCCATTCCTTCCGTCATCAGGGTGCGGGTCTGGATGGGGCGGATGCTCAGGCCCATGGCCAGACGAACCCGTTCGCCGGCAATGGCCCGCTCCAGAAAAATGGATTCCCGATGCATGGGCTGATCGCCGGGGACGATTTTGAAGGGCAGATCTTCTGCCTGGCTGTAATCGCCGCCGGAATAGGCCATCCGGGCCACTTCGGTGAAGACATTCTTGCGGATATCTGTGATCAGGGAAGGGATACCTCTCATTTGCGTTCTCATCCTCCAAAAAAATTATGCCGAAAACCGGGGAAATTGGGACAAATCCCCGGCCGGCAGACAACACAAAGTTATTCTATCACATTTTTTTGAAATTTTCTACATAAAAAATAAAAATAATTCGGCCGCTTGCGCATAAAGATACACCATAGGTATCGATTGTACCAGGAATTGTTTGGAGGGATGATCATGAAGCGGATTGCTTGGGCAGCGGCACTGCTGGCGTGCCTGTTTTGTTTGCCGGGAAAGGCCGGGGCTGTGGAATTGTCGGTGGCGGGAAAAAGCGCCCTGCTGATGGACGTGTCCACAGGCAGCATTCTCTACGAATCCAACGCTCATGAGCGCCTGGCTCCGGCCAGTGTCACCAAGGTGATGACCATGCTGCTGATTATGGAAGCGGTGGACAGCGGCAAAATTGCCATGACCGACACCGTCACTGCCTCGGAAGCCGCTGCTGCCAAGGGAGGCAGCCAGGTTTATCTGAAAGCCGGAGAAACCATGACCGTGTCGGACATGCTCAAATCCATTGCCGTTTCCTCTGCCAACGACTGCGCCTGCGCCATGGCAGAGCACATTGCAGGCTCGGAAGAGGCCTTCGTGGCACTGATGAACCAGCGTGCCCAGGAACTGGTAATGACGGACACCACCTTTGTCAACTGCACCGGCCTGGATGACGGGGCCAATGCAGATCAGCACAAAACCTCTGCCCACGACATAGCGGTGATGTCCCGGGAACTGCTGAAAAATCATCCCCAGATCAAGCAGTTTACCACCATTTGGATGGACACCATCCGAAACGGAAGCTTTGGCCTGTCCAATACCAATAAGCTGATTCGCTTCTACCAGGGGGCAACAGGGCTGAAAACCGGCTTTACCTCCGCCGCCGGGTATTGCCTTTCCGCCTCTGCCCAGCGGGAGGGGATGGAACTGGTGGCCGTGGTCATGGGGGCGGCAACCTCTCAGGATCGAAACGCCGCCTGCAAGCAGCTGCTGGATTATGGTTTTGCCAATTTTGCGGTGATTAACCCGGAACTGACGGAAGTCTCCGATGTCCCCGTCCGTCTGGGCACCCAGGAGGGGGTGGCAGTTCAGCTGGGCCAGAGCGAGGGCCTGCTGGTTGACAAGGCTCAGAAAAACTCCATTACCACGGATATTGCCCTGGATGAATCCGTCACTGCCCCCGTCAGCCAGGGCCAGCGGATCGGTACCCTGACGGTAAAAAGCGGCGAGCAGGTTCTGCGGGAAATTCCGCTGGTTGCCGCCCAGGGGGTGGAGCGGCTGAGCTGGAGTGCGCTCTTTGTCCGGGTGCTGATGCGGGCGGCTATGGCAAAGGCTTAACGCACTTTCGAATTTGGTTCATAAATTATTTACGGATAATTCCATTTTTCCTCTTGCTTTTTTTCCTGCCATGGAGTATGATGTATTAGCACTCAGAGGTAATGAGTGCTAAAGCATGTAGATATATGCAGCTTGCTGCGGTCTAAATACATTGTGTATGGAGGAATTACAAATGAAACTGAAACCTATGGCGGATAATGTGCTGCTGAAGGCCAGCGAAGCCCAGGAGACCACTGCCTCCGGTATTATTCTTGCCACTACCAGCAAGGAAAAGCCCGCGATTTACGAAGTCGTTTCCGTGGGCCCCGGCACCAAGGACGTGACCATGACGGTCAGCGTGGGTGACCGTGTGGTGGTCGGCAAATTTGTCGGCACCGATGTAACCCTGGACAAGGCAGACTACAAGTTTGTCAAGCAGGACGATATCCTGGCTGTTGTCACTGACTAAGGAGGAAATACACTATGGCAAAGATGATTGTTTACGGCGAAGAAGCCCGCAAGAAGCTGCAGTCCGGTATTGACCAGCTGGCCAATACCGTTAAGGTAACCCTGGGACCCAAGGGCCGCAACGTGGTTCTGGGCAAGAAGTACGGCGCACCCCTGATCACCAACGACGGCGTGACCATCGCCAAGGAAGTGGAGCTGGAGGATGCCTTTGAGAACATGGGCGCCCAGCTGATCCGGGAAGTTGCTACCAAAACCAACGATGTTGCCGGTGACGGCACCACCACCGCTACCGTGCTGGCTCAGGCCATCACCCGGGAAGGTCTGAAGAACCTGTCCGCCGGCGCTAACCCCATGGTTATGCGTAAGGGCATCGACAAGGCCGTGGCTGCCGCTGTTGCCGCCATCAAGGAAAACTCCGTGCCTGTGTCCGACTCCGCTGCTATCGCCCGTGTTGGCGCTGTCTCTTCCGGTGACGAGAGCATCGGTAAGCTGATTGCCGAGGCTATGGAGAAGGTTGGCACCGAAGGCGTTATCACCATCGAGGAGAGCAAGACCGCTGAGACCGGCCTGGAAGTTGTGGAAGGCATGCAGTTCGACCGGGGCTATATCACTCCCTACATGGTCACCGACACCGACAAGATGGAAGCTGTCCTGGACGACGCTT
>CALXDU010000075.1 GCA_944387145.1 uncultured Oscillospiraceae bacterium
TCACTTTTTCAATCTAGGCATCTGGTGACGATATTATCTCATGGAAGCTGTCCTATATTTCGGACTGTTACAAGATATGGTGACTTGCTGAGTTAAGTCGATAAGCACATTGGAAAATATTTTCAAGAGATTGCTCTATTTTTCACACAATATTATTCATGTACTAGCATTCTAAAACATCAGCAGCTGAAACTATGTGAATAATTCGTTATCTCTTGCCAAAAACAAAACCAGCTCCACTGTATTCTCATAGAAAATACACACACTCCATTATGGTATGCAAGCGTACGCCTTTCCCGTAATATTTGAATTGTGATACCAGTCATGCGGCATTTTTTCCCATTTGGCGCTAGAAATTTCCGCTGGCAGACATCCTGCATCAAAAATTCAGCCTACACAAGTGGTATACACTATAAGGTACGGAGATTTCCAACGGTCTTTTTCGAATCATGGAAAAGGTGCAACTTTCATACCATGAAGTGTACATATTGACAGTTCTGCAAGCTTCGGAGGCTTCCTCTAAAACCGTCAGCTCTCCAATTCTCCCTGCAACTGGCAATACTACGATCAGGGCAGTGCTGTATGCCCCCCCCCCGATGAGAAAGAAGTACAAAAATTTGGACAACGTTTCTAAAAGAGCTGGATGTGCTAAACCAATGGATCTAGCAAGAGATCCTTGTCCAATATTGAAATCCTCCCGAATTTGAGTCACATATTATCTCCCTGAAGCCCGAAGCCTGCTGCTTCGGGCTATCTTTGTTTTGGAGGTAATCCCCTTGAAAAATCTTGTTCCCTGCAGCGTCTGCGGCTCTTTACATCCGGCGGAAGCCCTGACGGAGTTTGACGGTTCCTTGCTGTGCAGTTCCTGCCTGCACACGGAAACCACCCGCTGCCAGCGGTGCGGTCAGCGCATCTGGTCAGACAGCAACGCCGGTGATGAAAGTACCCACCTGTGCCAGTCCTGCTTTGACCGCTACTACACCACCTGCGAAGACTGCGGCCGGGTCATCCTCCAGGATGATGCCTACTACGATGACGACGATGACTATGAGCCCCGGTGCTACGCCTGCCACTGTAGCCACACCGGTACCCGGGAAATCCACGACTACTACTATAAGCCGGAACCGGAGTTCTTCGGCCAGGGCAGCCGGTACTTTGGGGTGGAGCTGGAGATTGACGGCGCCGGAGAAGACAACAGCAATGCCCGGCAGATTCTTCGGCTGGTGAACGACGGAGAGGAAC
This sequence comes from uncultured Oscillospiraceae bacterium, assembly GCA_944387145.1. GTDB lineage: Bacteria > Bacillota > Clostridia > Oscillospirales > Oscillospiraceae > Faecousia. The sequence goes on from CALXDU010000075.1 coordinate 1,243, forward strand.
GGGCCTACTGCAAGCACGACGGCTCCCTGGATGAGGGCTTCGAGATCGTCAGTCACCCCATGACGCTGGACTACCACTGCCAGCATATGCCCTGGAAAGAGGTTCTGGACAAGGCCAGAAGCCTGGGCTATCGCTCCCATCAGGCGGGCACCTGCGGCCTCCATGTCCACATCAACCGCACGGCCTTTGGAAGTACCCTGGAGGAACAGGATGAGGTCATTGCCCGGATTCTCTATTTCTTCGAAAAGCACTGGGAGGAGATGCTGAAATTCTCCCGCCGCACCCGGAGCCAGCTGGCCCAGTGGGCCGCTCGGTATGGCCTTAAGGAGCACCCCAAGGACATCCTGCTTCATGCCAAGGGAGACCGGGAGCGCTACACCTGTGTCAACCTTCTGCCCTATACCACCATTGAATTCCGGATGTTCCGGGGCACCCTGAAATACAATACTTTCCTGGCAGTGCTGCAGCTCCTGGACCGGATCTGCGACACTGCCCTTTTCTGTACCGACCAGGAGATTCAGGAGATGTCCTGGACCACCTTTGTCTCCGGATGCACCCAGCCGGAGCTGATCCAGTATCTGAAAGAGCGGCGGCTCTATGTCAATGAGCCGGTGAATGCGGAAGCGGAGGTGTAAAAAATGTGCTGTCTGTTTGGATTCGTAGACTATGGTCACAAGCTGACCCTGAAGCAGAGAAACCGGCTGCTGAGTATCCTGGCCACTGCCTGTGAAGCCCGGGGCACAGATGCCACTGGCATCAGCTACAACGCTGGGAACCGTCTCAAGGTATTCAAGCGTCCGTTGCCCGCCCACCTGATGTGGTACCGGGTACCACTGGGAGCCACGGTGGTAATGGGCCACACCAGGATGACCACCCAGGGCTCCGAAAAGAAGAACGAGAACAACCACCCTTTCCTGGGTAGAACAGAGACGGGAGCATTCGCTTTGGCTCATAACGGAGTTCTGTACAACGACAAGCTGCTTAGGAAAGCCCGGAAGCTTCCCGACACCAAGATTGAAACCGACAGTTATGTGGCTGTGCAGTTGCTGGAACAATCCGGGAAACTGGACTTCGGCAGCTTGCAAAACATGGCAGAGCAGCTGGAAGGAACCTTCACCATTACCGCCCTCAACCAGCAGGACGAGCTGTTCTTCGTCAAGGGGAATAACCCGCTGTGTATCTTCCATTTCCCCCAACACGGAATCTACATCTACGCCAGCACGGAAGAGATCCTCCAGAAGGCGCTGAACCGAACGAAGCTGCGCCTTGGAAAGATGGAGCGAGTGCGGATTTACAGTGGAGAGATTTTGTCCATCAACGCTCAGGGGAAGGTATCCAAGGACGAGTTTGATGACAGCAGCTTGTATACCGCTTTTTCCGGCTTTCTGGATTGGCCGGACTACCAGCCTCTGTCCCGCCCTTACACCAGCCGAGACTATGAGATCGAGGACCCAGCCTACATCCGGGACCTGAAAGCGGTGGCCAGCTGCTTTGGGGTGTATCCGGAGGATATTGATGCATTGCTGGCCGATGGAGTCACACCGGAAGAGATTGAGGAGTATTTGTACTGTGGGTAATTGCAAGCATAAGAAAAAACAGTTGACTTTGAAGCAAAGAACGTTTCCTTATACGAAGCGGCTCTATCTGTCCCCACCCGGGATGTGGGTGATCTGGCTGTGGGGAAGTAAGGAAAGAAACACAAAAAGGAGGAAAGCAAATCCCATGAATGAGATGATTCTGTTTGTAATTGGGTTCACTGTAACCCTGGCTATTGTGGTTCTGGCGGATGTTATGATCACCAGAGCAAAATGACAACACCCCTGTCTGTCCTGACCGGACTGTTTATTCAAGGGGTGTCGCTGGCGCTGATCACCTATTGGCGATGGAAAGATGGCTTGGAATAGTCCCAACCATCCCATTGGGGTACACCCTAATGGGACACAGCAGCGCTGTGCCAATAGGGTCCATTTCAGCCTTTTGGCATGTGCCATAAAAAATGTTGACCCTATTGAGAATTTCTACAGGAAAGGAGGTTATCCATGCAGGTAGGATATATCCGCATCAGCACCCCGGAGCAGAACACCGCCCGGCAGGAGGTACTGATGCAGGAGCTGGGCGTGGAGAAGGTGTTCATCGACCGCATGAGCGGCAAGAATGCGGACAGGCCCCAGTTGAAGCAGATGCTCTCCTTTGTCCGTCAAGGAGACACGGTAATTGTAGAAAGCATCAGTCGGTTTGCACGAAATACCCGGGATCTTCTGGATCTGGTGGAGCAGCTGTCCGCTAAGGGCGTGGAGTTTGTCTCCAGGAAGGAGCAGATTGATACCACCACCCCCACGGGAAAATTCATGCTCACCGTATTTGGCGCCGTGGCCGAGTTGGAGCGGGAGTACATTTTGCAGCGGCAGGCCGAGGGCATTGCCATTGCCAAGGCCAATGGCGTATACCAAGGCCGCAAGCCCATTGTGCGTCCGGAATTTGAGACCATAACCGCGATGTGGAAAAACGGACGGATTACAGCGGTGGAGGCAATGAAACGGCTGAACATGAAGTCCAGTACCTTTTACCGGAAGGTTCGGCAGATGGAGCAGGAAAAACAACAGCGGGGTGCAGTGTAATGCTACACCCCGTTTCTATTTGGGAGGAATATGACAATGACAGAAACCATAACCGTCCTGGTGGTAGAACCGGGAAAGCGTCCTTATACAAAGAAAATCGAGCCCGGACTGAAATCCTTGCAAAGAGAAGTCGGCGGCCATATCGAGGCCGTGTATCCCTTTCCGGAGCCGGTGGCTATTGTATGCCGGGAGACCGGGAAACTGGATGGTTGTCCTCTGAACCGGGCGCTCTGGGACGAGACAGGCACGATCTACGACGTCATCGCCGGGACATTCCTGGTGGTGGGACTGACGGAAGAGGACTTTGGTTCCCTCAGCCCCGAGTTGCTGCAAGCATTTACCCAGCGGTTCCAAAAGCCGGAAATCTTTATGATGATCGACGGACAGCTGCTTGCTGTTCCATTGGAGGACACTCCATGATTCTGGAAGACCTTTGGAGCGGCAGATTCTATCCGGCAGAAACGGTGGTTCCTACGTCCCCTGAATACCGGGAAGTCAACCGGGAAATCTCAGAGAACATAGAGCGCCTGAAAGCCCAGCTGACCCGGGAGCAATTTGCTTTGGTGGAGCAAGCCCTGGAGCAAATAGCGCTGTCCCACTCCATGGAACTGGAGAGCCACTTCTGCTTCGGTTTCGCCGCTGGGATAAGGCTGCAGCAGGAGGTAAGCAAATTTTTCTTTTCCTCTGATTAAGCAAAGCTATGGCGAAATGTAAAGTTTTACAGGTTTCGGAACATCCCCGTAAAACCGGCAATGGATTAATCGCCCCATTAGCCGGCAATACTATCATCAGGACGGAGGATGCAGTATGAAAACACCCGGCAAAGAAGCCATGCAAAAATATCTGAAATTTCAATATTGGACAAAGTATCTACGTGAACAGGGTATGCTCAACGAACAGGACTACCGAAAAATACTCTTTCAAATTCGAACACACTGTGGAATTTCCTGATTCTGTCTCAGGACTTCTACCGAAATGCATTCACCAGGATCCTGCCCCGAACACGGCGGCAGGATCCATGTCTTTTGTATAAATTATATTTTATACAGTTACTATACAAAAGTCCTCTCATGTGGTATAGTATTCTTAACCTGAAAAAAGGAGTGATACAAGGCAGCATTGTAGCGCAAGCCCTTGGAGAGGGGCGTTAATAACTACCACTCTATAGTACAAGGAAGGTGTATATGAAGCAGCCGGAGAAGATTGCCATGGTGAAATATCTGAAATTCCAGTATTGGACAAAACGGCTGCTGGCGCAAGGTATCATTACGGACAAGGAATACGCCCGACTGCTATCCATGATCCGTACCCGATACGGCATCCAATAATGGAAATATCGGCATACATTTTTCTCTCTTTTCAGAAAAAGCGCCAAACAGGATGCAATTTATCCTCTGGACTCTAAAATTTTATGCCAAAAGAGGAATGCGAAACCACCCCGATCGCCAAATCCACTTTCAGAAAGGAGCGCTTCTATGTATCCATATCAACCCGACTCACTGATCAATCCAATGACATTTGAAGACGACCCACTGGCCAATTTTCCCCCCTTTTCACAGCACTATTCGGCCACCTACAATTCCGCCAGCTCGGGCTATCCCGTGCAGCAGCCACAAAATGCCATGAGCGAGCAAGCCCTTGTTCAGCTGTATGATGACCTAACACGTTTTTCATTCGAATCAAAGCAGAGAACAAATGAAATTCAAGCGGAAACATCCCAGATCAAGCTGGAAATCGCCTGTCTGGAACGAAGCCTGAAAGCGCTTCAATTAGGCAAAGCACTCTCATCTGACGAAGCCTTCTCCCAGGCATCGTTTCATGACGGACGGTTTACGATCATCGGCACACGGGGGCAGCCCATCACCCTGTGCGCCATCCCCCTTGATTTTTTGTATCATATTGTTCCGGAACCGACCTATGGACAGGAGGATTATTTTCTGGTCCGGTTCCGGAACCGGGAAACCTATTGTATTCCCGACGAGTATCTTTTCAAGCCCAGCAAACTGCTTCAGGCCCTGAGCGCTGCCGCCGGGGAGCCGATCAAAACCTGCTCCAATCCCCGCAAGATTGGAGGACTGCTGGCCCATGCCATGGATGCTAGCGCCACCCGGATTCCCTTCCTGTATCGCTACGGCTGGCTGGAAGTTCAAGGCAATTGGCTGTTTCATCTGTGTGGCGGCAAGACCCACTGTGACCGGCTTCCCGCCACCCTGGAGGAGCTTCCCCAGAACATGGTTCTGACAGAACTTGAACGTGGTGCAACCCTGCGGTCTGCAGAACAGATTGTGAAGGTGTTCCAGGTTTTTCAGGACACATCCCTTTCCCAGATTTTATTTCTATGGTGGAACGCTTCCTTTTTGTATACCCTGCTGCTCTCTGGGAACGAGGCTTCTTCTCCCCTGCCCATGGGGCTGTGCCTGCTGTGTCAAAGCGGCCGCACTGCCCGCTGTCTGGAAATGTTGTTCCGGTGGTACGGTGACAGTGTCATTTCTCTGGGGGATGATCCCAAGGTATTTCCGCTCCGTCTGGGGCAGCGAGCGGATCAGCCTCTGCTGATTCGGGACAACATCTGTTTCAAAGACAACGAAACTGCGCTGCTTCAGGCACTGGCCTCCGCTTCCGTTCCCATCGAGGGCCAAAGCAGTACCTCTTTGCAGCTGCGTGCACCGCTCATACTGCTCAGCGAGGGAAAGTCCCCGCTTAGCTGTAACCCAAACTTTCTGACCCTGGAAATCACCGATCGGGATCTCTGCACGGAAATCCTATCCAAACTCTCCGCTTTGATCCCCTATCAGCAAGATTATTTCCGGGGGCTTGCCCGGTTTGTTCAGCAAAACCCGGAGCTGCTCCGGACGCTGATGACCCAGGAGGATACTTACGGCGATTCCGAGTATGCCCAGGATTACGAGTTGTCAGCAAACGGCGTCCAGGTGCTTTCCACACTGCGCTGTGTCCGGAGTTTCGTTCAGGCTTACCTGGAGAATCTGTCTCCAGGGAAAGTACTGGAGCAGGACATACTGTCACTACTTTCCGATGATGACGGTTTCCTGCTGGACGCCCTGGAAGACAGCAATACCTCCCAAGACGACCTGACCCATGTGTTCCTGGGAATCGCCAGCCGTAAGATGTTGAATGATTCCTTTCAGCTGGTGAACATTCGCAAGGCTGCCGACGCCGCTGTCCAGGTCCAGCCTCCGGTGGTCTACTACAACGACAAATCCTACTACTTCACCCTGGAAGCTTTTCGGGCTATCTGCCGGGATTGCCACGCCACCACCCGGGCAGTTCTCAACTCCATTGCACCCCTGTTGGAGGGCACCCCCTACTGCAGCGGCAGCGCCATGACCCGGATTCCCGGCGACCGCAGGCGCACCCGGGCCTATCAGATCAGCCGGAAGCATTTCTACAGACCCTTTGTCAGAAGCCAAATATAGGAGATGTGCCGTTATGAAACTGAAAATTCATTTGGGACTAGGATTGGATGGAGAAGCCGTCGCGTGGGAACCCAGCGGTAATGTCCAGCTGGCCATTACCGGCCAGAGCGGCCAGGGAAAAAGCTACAAACTGTGCGATATGATACTTCAGCTAAGTAATCAGGGCGTACATACCATCATCCTGGACGGTTCAGGAGAATACGGCCCGGACGCTTCCGGAAAGCCCCCCGCCTGGCCTCCCCAAAACGCCCGCTTTCTGGACATCAGCAGCCCGGAGCTGCCTGTGGGAACCTTCTTTCCCTGGGCGATGCCCAGCGGGAAGATGGAGAGCATGGAGCAATGCGCCCGCCGGGCGGCAGGAACGCTGAAGCAGTTGTTTCACCTGGGAGGCAATCAGTATTCCTATCTGAAGAAAGTTTGCGCCAGCTGTCTGGCAGATTCCCAGGAGCTGTCCTTTTCCTGGATCACGGAATTCTTGACGGAAACCACCCAATCGGCACAGCCAGCCGGGGAATGTACGCCGGAAGAATCCACGGAAGTCAAACTGGCTGTCAGCCTGCTTCCCAAGCTGGATGTCCTTTCCGATTTTCCCGACACCAACCCCCATTGGTTTCAGCCCTTCGCCACCCCTGGTACCACCGTGATTGATATCCAGGATGTCCTTGATCCCTATCTTCTGAAAACCATACTGGAGATTCTTTTGGGCAATCTGTGGACCCAGAAGGTCCGCAGCCATACCGGCTGCCCACTGGTTCTGGTATTCGACGAATGTCAGGATCTGAACTTCAAGTCCGGCAGTATCCTGGATCGGATTTTGCGAAAAGGCCGCAAATATGAGATTGCCGGCTGGTTCAGTACCCAGTGG
>CALXDU010000076.1 GCA_944387145.1 uncultured Oscillospiraceae bacterium
CACCACCAGAAATCCCACACCGGCGATGGTCGCCAGATACCGTACCACCTTGGCCCGCTCCAAATCCCGCAAAGACCAGCCGATAATCAGAAACAGCACCACACCCATAATCATGGCCATAAGCTGCTTCACCGTCTCCCCGGGCTTTACCGTGGAAATGGCCGCCATGCCCATAGTACATAGGAAAAAGGCGATGGTCTCCACCTCAAAGGATTTTCGCTGAATCAGGCAATAGAAAATGTACAAAATCCACTGACACAGGACAATGCCCAAAAATCCCTGCAGTACGTTGACAAAATCCGCCTGCTGGCTGTTGAGCAGAAAGCCCAGCAGCATGATGCACTGCAAAATGGTCAGCAGCATCAGATTGGTCACCGTATCCCAGCCGTTGGCGGCTTTGGTACGCAGCTGGGCCTGACGTTCCTCCTGCCGTTCGGTGATGGGCTGCAGCTGCATGTCCACACCGCCGATGGAGATTTTCTCCTTGGCTGTCAGCGCACAGATCTGCACCCTGCGTCCGTTGACCCAGGTGCCTTCCTTGGAGCCTACATCGGTTATGGTCCAACTGCCGTCGTCATAGCGGGTCAAAACCGCATGATTCCGGGAGACAGTGGGAAAATCAATGGTCACATCACAGCTTTTGCTCCGGCCGATGACATTTTCCCAGTGGGTAATGGGCACCTGCTGACCGGTGGCCATGTTCAGCCAGGCCCAGATCTCCGGCTCCCGCCGGAAAGTCAGCAGCGGCAGGATACACCGCAGCAGCAAAATTGCCGTGAGAACAGGCACTGCCCATCGCAGAAATCCCACATACTCTGTTGCCAGCAAGGTTTGATCTACAGAAAGGGTGTTCAGGAATTGCTCCATAGCCTGCCCCCTCCTTTCTCTTTCGCATCGGGCGCTCTGCCCGGTTTATTGGTAATTCCAGGGAGATTTCCCCAGGACTTTCAAGGATTTTACCTATAAAATGACACACTTTTTTCAATCTGTCAATGGAACATTTTATTAAGATTCCATTTGCCGCAGCAAAGCAATCTCTCTTTGATAGCCGGGCAGCTCGTTGGGCGTTTCCAGAATCATGGGTTTGTCCCGCAGAACCGGGTGATTGACAATGGTGCGGAAGGTTTCCAGTCCCAGGTTTCCCTCTCCCAGACAGGCGTGACGGTCTTTGTGACTGGCGAAGGGGTTCTTGCTGTCGTTGACGTGGAGGGCTTTCAGCCGGTCCAGGCCGATGATCCGGTCAAATTCCGCCAGCACCCCGTCCAGATTCCCCACAATGTCATACCCGCCGTCATAAACATGGCAGGTATCCAGGCATACGCCCATATCACTGTTTCCCACCGCATCGAGAATCATGCGGATTTCCTCAAACCGGCCGCCGATTTCGCTGCCCTTTCCTGCCATGGTTTCCAGCAGCACCGTCACCGGGTAGCCATGGCGCAGGGCCTTCTTCAGCGCCTGGGCAATGTAGTCAATTCCTGCCTCCACCCCCTGGCCCACATGACTGCCGGGATGAAAGTTGTAGAAATTCCCTGGCAGCGCCGCCATCCGGCGCAAATCATCTTCCAGAATATCCGCCGCAAAGGCCCGGGCTTCCGGGTCGGCGGTACACAAATTCATGGTATATGCGCCGTGGGCAACCAGTTTTCCGAAGTTGTGTTCTTTCATCAGCTCCACGGCTTTTGCTGCATCCAAAGGATCTTCCTGTTTTGCCTTGCTGCCCCGGGGGTTGCGGGTAAAGAAGGCAAAGGTATTGGCACCGATGGACAGCGCCGTATTGACCATGGCGGCATTGCCCTTTCCGGCGGACAAGTGACATCCAAAATACATAAAAACGCCCCCTCCTTTTTGGACAGTATAGCACATTCCCCGGCAAAATGCAAATTCCCCTCTTTCAGGGAGGGGGGGCTTGTGCTATAATGGGCCAAAACAAAAAAGGAGGGATTTTCGTGCCCAAGTCCGACAATCAGAAGCTGAAGATCTTCTACATTCTGGACTATTTACAAAGAAACTCCCACCAGGATCACCCGGTGAGAGCGGCGCAGCTGCTTGCCATGCTGGAACAGCAGCACAATATTGTCTGTGACCGCAAAACCGTCTACTCCGACATTGCGGCGCTGCAGGACTACGGCGTGGACATTGTCTCCATCCCCGGCAAAAACGGGGGATACTATATTGCCTCCCGGAACTTTGAGCTGCCGGAACTGAAGCTGCTGATCGACGCCGTCCAATCCAGCCGTTTCCTAACCGAGAAAAAGTCCCGGGAACTGATTGAGAAGCTGTGCAGCCAGTGCAGCATCTACGATGCCCGGCTGATGCGCCGGGATGTGCTGGTCAGCGGGCGGGTCAAGAGCATGAACGAAACCATCTACTATAACGTAGACGCCATTCAGGACGCCATTGCGGAAAATCAGCAGATCTCCTTCCGCTATTTTGACTACGGCCTGGACGGCAGCCGGTGCTACCGGGACCGGGATTACCAGGCCAGTCCCTACGGTCTGTGCCAGGACAACGAAAACTGCTACCTGCTGGCCCATTCTCCCCGCCACGGTGTAACCTCCTACCGGGTAGACCGGATGAGCCATATCAAACGGCTCCAGCTGCCCCGGACCTCCTGCCCGGAACTGACCGGAAAGGCCCTGATAGAGCATGCCAACCGGCTGTTTCAGATGTATTCCGGCGAAATGGCCACGGTGAAGCTGCGCTTTCACCGCAGCCTTATCAACGTGATCATCGACCGGTTTGGCCGGGACATTTTGCTGATCCCCGACGGGGAGGAACACTTTGTCTTTACCGTGGATGTGGCGGTATCGCCTATCTTTTTAAGCTGGGTCATTGGCTTCGGCGCCAAGGCAAAGATTCTCCATCCCCAGTCCGTGGTGCAAAAATGCCAGGAGCTGTGCCGGGAGGCGCTGGCGCAGTACGAATCCGCTACACCAGACTGAAAGAGCCAAATACATCGCTCCAGACAATCTGGCTGGTTTTGGTGGTGTCCGCATCCCGCAGAGCCGACATGCAGTAGTGGTAATTCCCGTCGTCGAGAATCACCGCCCGGCCCAGACGGTCCCCCTCTTCTCCGGCGCTGGCCCAGACGAAATCGTAGCGGGTCACGTCATCCCACTGGGTTTCCATAATGGTCACATTGTCCCGACTGTAGCCGCTGATGGCTTGGATGGTGGCATCCAGATCCCCAGCGGAGAGGGTTTCAATCACGATTTCGTACTCTTCACTGACGTACATCTGCTGGGTATTGCTGTCCAGCACCGGCGCCAGCGCGTCATCCGGCAGCCGGACCGAAATTTCCCGGGGCTGGGCCATCACCGACTGGAGCAGTTCGTCGGCCACGGTTTCAAAGGTTGTTTCCTGGCTGCACCCGAAAAGTCCCAGGCACAGCGCCCCGGTGATTGTTAAAATCCAGAATTTTTTCACTGTAATCCCTCCTGAAAGGAAATCCCCATGACAAAGCTTATCCTGCTTTACCTGCTTATAATCAATGCAATTGGTTTTGTGCTTATGCTTGTGGACAAGCACAAAGCCCGGAAAAATCTCTGGCGGATTCCGGAAGCCACCCTGATGACCGCCGCCGCCCTGGGCGGAAGTATCGGGTGCCTGCTCGGCATGTACACCGTCCGCCACAAAACCCGGCACTTAACATTCACATTGGGTATCCCACTGATTCTGGCAGCTCAGGTGGCTTTTGCTGCATTTCTTCTTCTGAAGTAAGAAAAACGCCCCTTATGTAGGACAAATGGCCTGCATAAGGGGATATTGTTGTGTATCCAAAGCAGCTGTATTTGTTGCCAGATACATCCTTCTCCATAACTATGGGCTTGTGCGTATAAAACCACAGTGGCGCAGCCAACGCTGCGCCACTGTGTAAAAACTTCATGATTGTCATATCGGAGCCACTTAATTATGCTCTCCACGCAAGCCGGGGCAGCTCCAATCCCAGATGACGATGCCTTATCAGGTAATCCGTACCGCCGCAACTACCAGACGGCCATTGTCCAGCGTATACTCACAGGTGGACAGGCAGATAATCTTGTCGCCATATTTGGGGGTAATGCCGGTATCATAGAAGGACAGATCCTTGCAGGTCTTTACAAAATCATTGAAATCCTGCTCGTTGGCGGCATCCGTAAACTGGTGATAGGCGAAGCCTTCTCCATCATTGCCGGAGGTCTTGAACACGGCAAAGATCTTATATGTATGGTACTCTGTCAGGGTGTCGAAGAAAATCAGGCTGTTGTTGTCCCAGGCCTGCTTGTTGGTGTAGGCATTCAGGGCGGCGAACATACTGCCGTCTGCCATATTGTGACCGAAGAGGGTGATGTTATCGCTGGGCTTGTTGATATCGGCCTCGCTCCAGGCATAGACCGTGCCGCGCTTGCTGTCCTTGCCGTCAAAGTCCCGGTACAGATAGTAGTTGGGGTCCTCGGGAGTCTGCATAACCGGGTAATCCAGCTTGGTGCCTTCAATTTTCAGCCAGCCAACCACGTCGTTGTTCATTTCATACAGTTCCTTGTAACCAGGCAGCATGCCAGGTTCGGTAGGTGCGGTGGTCGCAGTGGTGGAGCCAGACCCTTCTGTCGTTGCCTGGGACGGCTTGGTCTCCGTCTGGGCATTGGCAACGATGTTGGCAAGGTTATTGGTCAGTTCTTCCTGTCGTTTACCCTCGGCATAATAACTGACGACCATAAAGCCGCTGACACCAAAGGCAATCAGAAGGAGGACGACGGTAACAGTAAACAATGTTTTCTTCATTGATTGTTCCTCCATTTGCTGTTTTCTAGATTTATTATAGTGCAAGGGCCTATGGCTGTCAAGAAGGGGGAAGTTTAAGAAATGTTTAGCTTTTTCTGTTTCTTTCGGGGTATTGCCGATTTTCTCCCCATTCACAAGTCGTTTACATTTCGTCTATTTACTTTTACCCCTATCGATGATATAATACGCAGTTAGTACGGAAAGGGGGCATGTGCAGTGCGCCATTATATTGAAGAATTGAAGGATTTTTCCAAAAAAGGCGATATGTTTCTGCTGGTTTTGTGCCTGATTGTGGCGGGCTTCGGTCTGGTGGCCATTGCCAGCGCTACCTCAGCCGACAAATTCGACGGAAACTTCCGATATCTGGCCGTTCAGACGGTCTCCATCTGCCTGGGTGTTGTGATGTATGCCATGGTGTCATCCATTGACCTGGACTTCCTGTCAGAGCACCGGCTGGCCCTGGTGGCGTTCAACTGTTTTTTGCTTCTGCTGCTGATTACCCCTCTGGGTACGGACAACAACTCCGGTAACCGCAGCTGGCTGAAGCTGCCCCTGCTGAACGTGCAGCCCGCCGAAATCTGTAAAATTACCTACATTATTATTATGGCGTCGGTTATGTCCTCCCACCAGAACCGAATTTCTCACCCGATCTCTGTGATTCACATGGGCATGCATCTGATGCTGCTGGTAGGTCTGAACCTAGTGGTTTCTTCGGACATGGGCGTGTCTTTGATCTTCGTGTTTATCTTTATCGGCATGACCTTTGCCGGCGGTGTCAGCCTGTGGTGGTTTGCTGCGGCAGGAGGCGCAATTGCGGTGGCTGCCCCCATTTTGTGGCAGTTTCTTGGCGAATATCAGCGAAACCGTATCCTGATTTTGTTCGACGAAAGCATTGACCCCATGGGTATCAACGAACGTTACCACTCCAAGATTAACCTGCAGTCTCTGACCGGCGGCGGTCTGACCGGCCAGGGATTGTTCAACGGCAACCGTACCCAGGGCGGCAACCTGTTCGCCCAGCATACGGACTATATTTTCTCCTCCATGGGTGAGGAGTTGGGCTTTGTAGGCTGCGTGCTGATTATGCTGATGGAGCTGCTCATCATTGCCCGCTGCATTTACGTCGGCGTACGCTGCCAGGACTATATGCGCCGGGTGGTCTGCTTCGGCGCCGCCTCCGCTCTGATGTTCCAGGTAATGATCAACACCGGCATGTGCATCGGCGTTATGCCCGTTATCGGCCTGACCCTGCCCCTGATCAGCTACGGTGGTTCTTCCGTGGTTACCATTTTCGCCATGCTGGGGCTGGTGTCCGGCGCCTACGCCCGACCACAAAGTCTCAGCCACGAACGATATGTACAGCCTTACCGAGGTTAGGCCAATCTACTGCCGGGAGTCAAAGACTCCCGGTATTTTTTTGAATTTTTTTGGAAATACTACTTGCAATTGTGGCGTTTATCCGCTATAATGATTCGGCACGAGCTTTGCCCGTGACATTTACTGCCACACACCCGGGGATCGCGCACCCCTGTGCCTGATATTCAGGCGGGCAGCGCGGGATGATCGGGGTGGAGGAAAAACAAAAGGAGATTTTAAAAATGGCTGTCGTATCTATGAAGCAACTGCTGGAGGCCGGCGTACACTTCGGTCACCAGACCCGTCGCTGGAACCCCAAAATGGCTCCCTACATCTACACCGAGCGCAATGGTATCTACATCATTGACCTGGCCAAGACTGTAAAGAAGCTGGAAGAGGCTTACAACTTTGTTCGTGAGATCTCTGCCAACGGCGGTTATGTCCTGTTCGTCGGCACCAAGAAGCAGGCTCAGGACGCTATCAAGGAAGAAGCTGCCCGCTGCGGCGGTTACTATGTCAACGCCCGTTGGCTGGGCGGTATGCTGACCAACTTCCGCACCATGCGTACCCGTATCGACCGTCTGGCTCAGCTGCGCAAGATGGAAGAGGACGGCACCTTCGCTATGCTGCCCAAGAAGGAAGTTATCAAGCACCAGGGCGAGATCGAGAAGCTGGAGAAGTACCTGGGCGGCGTGAAGGAAATGAAGAAGCTGCCTGCCGCTCTGTTCATCGTTGACCCCCGCAAGGAGCGCAACGCTATCGCTGAGGCTCGCAAGCTGAACATCCCCATCGTTGCCATCGTGGACACCAACTGCGACCCCGATGAGATCGACTACGTCATCCCCGGCAACGACGACGCTATCCGCGCTATTCGTCTGATTGCCGCTACCATGGCCAACGCTGCCATCGAAGGCCGTCAGGGCGAGGACGCTGCTGAGGCTGAGGCTGTTGAGACCGCCGCTGAGGCTGAGTAATTCATAACATTTTAGGAGGATACGAAAATGGCTTTTACCGCACAGGACGTAAAGAAGCTCCGTGAAATGACCAATGTCGGCATGATGGACTGCAAGAAGGCTCTCCAGGCTACCGACGGCGATATGGACAAGGCTGTGGACTGGCTCCGGGAAAAGGGCCTGGCCAAGGCTGCCAAGAAGGCTGACCGCATTGCCGCTGAAGGCGTTGCCTACGCTGCCGTGATTAACGGTGTGGGCGTTGTCATCGAGGTGAACTCCGAGACCGACTTCGCTGCCAAGACCGATGCTTTCATGGATCTGGTGAAGAACCTGGCTGAGGTTGTGGCTACCCAGAACCCCGCCGACGTGGAGGCTCTGAAGGCCTGCACCTACCCCAACTCCAAGCTGACCGTTACCGAGATCATGCAGGAGAAGGTTATGTCCATCGGCGAGAACATGCAGATCCGCCGTTTTGCTCGTTTTGCTGAGAACACCAGCGTTGCTTATGTTCACGCTGGCGGCACCCACGGCGTTCTGGTAAACCTGGCTGTGGAAGGCAACATCGACGCTACCGAGATCGGCAAGAACGTGGCTATGCAGATCGCTGCCATGAGCCCCAAGTACTGGGACAAGAGCCAGGTACCTCAGGCCGATGTGGACAAGGAGCTGGCTGTTCAGGTTGCCCTGATGGACAACGATCCCAAGATGGCTTCCAAGCCCGCCGCTGTGAAGGAAAAGATTGCTGCCGGCAAGATGGCCGCTTTCTACAAGGAGAGCTGCCTGCTGCAGCAGGAGTTCGTCCGCAGCGACCTGTTCAAGGGCGATGTGGCTGGCTACATTGCCGACGCTGCCAAGAAGCTGGGCGGCTCCGTCAAGTTTGTTGACGCTGTCCACTATGTCAAGGGCGAAGGCATTGAGAAGAAGGTTGACGATTTCGCTGCCGAAGTCGCCGCCCAGGTTGCCAACGCTGGCAAGTAATTGCTCAAAAAGTACAAAAATCC
>CALXDU010000077.1 GCA_944387145.1 uncultured Oscillospiraceae bacterium
CGGAACCGGCGGCTTTACGGATACGATACGTGCAAACCCGGTATCCTTTTCGCACTTGTCGCAGGCATAGGTGACCGAAACGGTGAGCAAGTGAATGCGGCTTGTGCTAATGCGCCGTCTTAAAGAGGAGTGTTTATGAGTATAGGAGAGACTATGTCGGCATTCTTTGCTTGCGGGGTAATGCTTGTATCCGTATTAAAGTGTTTACCGAACTACAAATACGGTTGGAATAAAAGGCGGATTCTATTGAGGGGACCATTATTTTGCATGAATTTTGGCCTGCTTATTCTGTGTCTGCTCGGGCATAGCGACTCGGTTACGCTGCTGTTTTATGGTACCCTTGTGGTTTCTGTAATCGTCATTGTGGCCCACGAGATGTATTGCAGAAAAAAGAATATGTGAGCAGTATTTGCTGGTCTTTACCGTGGTGACCTCCGGCATGGCTCCCGCCATTTCTGTCTGGCATTGGCCCACTAGCCGCAGCGGGTTACGTTCTGCACATGGTTGTACCCTGCATGCCCATCCGTCACCAGGTATCCGGTGCCCCCCTTGAGAAAGGCCTCTGCTCGCCTGCCGCTGCGGTCCGGCTGGTATTCGAAGAGCCGAATCTGGTGCCGCAGATGCGCAGCACTGGCGTACAGCCACATCCCGGACTCCGAGACGGCAGGATAATTCGTAAGCGTCAAAACTAATAGTGTATAGAAACCGCCGACTCTGAGATCGAACTCGGAGTCGGCGTTGCTATTCACTTCACACGGCATTCGGCTGATACATTCCATGGCAACAGGTTTTTCACTGCATGGGCGTCGGTCGATAAGCAGGACTTCAGCATGAGCCGGGCATCTTCCTACGGGACATATCTTGGCAGTGTGAGCCAGAGGTCAAGGCCGTAGTTGGCGAGCTTCACAGCGCCTTTTTATCGGTCTTGCTCCGCCTTAAATTGCTGCTCATGTAGTCATACACCAGCGTTGCATTGACTACGGAGACATAAAGTCCCGCATTGTGAAGAAGCCAGGCCATCGGCGCGTGGTAATTACCCGGGGATTCCATCACTACACGGGTCTCACCGTGCAGGCTTTTAAGCAGTCCTGCCAGCTCGCTCAGTTCATTGGCGATGTGTCGCACTTCAAAGGGTGAAACCACCACCTCTCCGAAGGGCTGCATGACGGTGATCATACTTTTCCCTTTAGAAACATCGATGCCAACGCAGTTCATTCACATTCCTCCAACACAAAGAATTTGCAACTGGAATCCATCCTTTCTCGTTGCCGATTCAATTTATTGCGTGACGCAAACTTTCCGGCATTCGGTGGCTCAACCTGCTTAATTCGAACGCTATAACGAGAGAATGGCTAACAGTCTTATCTGCGGGTATAGAAACCCAAGGTAGAATTGCTCAGCCAATTGCTCCTCTTATTGTAGCTTAGACACGAGACGGAAAGAACACCGGACTGGCTGTCCGGTGTTCCTATCCAAACCTATTATAATAGGTAGAATAAATTTCGGAAAAAGAGACTTACTTTGCAGATCTCTGGTAGAATGAAGTTGCGACACCACCATTCTGAAAGAAGATAGCAAACCATGTCTGAGAAAATTGTACAGCTATATGAGGAAGTAATCAAGGGGCAAAATAAAGAATTGGTACGTGGAAGCGTAGAGGAAACCCTTAATGAACTACTGGAGGCTGAAGCGGAGGGCAGCACGATACGAGCGTAACGAGTACCGCTAGGGCTACCGAAGCGGTCACTATAGCCGTAATCTTACTACTACTTCTGAGGATGTCACGCTCAAGGTGCACAAGCTCAAAGGGATATCCTTTGAAACTGCTATTATCGAGTGACACCGACGACGGGAGAGCAGTGTGGATGAGACCCTCATCGAGATGTACCTGGCTGGAGTATCCGTCAGCCGAGTAGAGGACATTACGGAAGCTCTTTGGGGAAGGAAGGTATCTCCCTCTACCATTAGTGAACTGAATAAGAAAGCATATGTCCATATTGAAGATTGGTGCAGCCGCCCTCTGCAGGGCGGACGATATTCTTATGTCTATGTGGATGGGATCTATCTGCACCGTAACTGGGGAGGAGAGTTTGAAAATGTGGCTATTCTGGTTGTAATCGCCGTCAATGGGGACGGGTATTGTGAGAGTTTAGATGCTACCGAGGGCATGAATGAGGACAGGGGCAGCTGGCTAAGCTTCTTCCAGTGGCTGATAAGATGACTTTGAGATTCACTTTGAAAGTTTTGAACTACTATTTTACGCATCGCCTTATGCGGTAAAAATTTGTTCTTTCCAGACGGACACCCTTATCCCTACACCGTCAAAATAGTATGAGGAAGGAGACCAGAATGTACCCTGGATGGCACGCAACGTTCCGATCTGCACTGCTCCCTCTGTTCTTTTCCTCTCAGTATTATCTTCCGTTATCTGGTTAATAGAGTTAGGCTTGTCAATTTTCGGACTACCCTCAGAAAAGCACAGTTGGTTCCGGCTGAATACAAAGTTGGTCAGGTAGTAGCTGCTGCTGGTATAGCAGTGGTTGCGGGTCACACACTGGTGACGCACAATGGCTTGCAGGAGCCGCAAAGTTTTGAGCGCCAGGCAGACGGTGGACTTTGCCATGCCCAGGCCGATCTCGGCAATCCGCCGAAGAGACGGAAATGCCCGGCCTTTCCGACCGGCGCAGCGGTACAGATACAGCAGCGCAACAAAGGCGGCAGGAGTCAGATCATAGGCCAGAATGTCCCGGCTGACCAGCGTGTAGCCTCCCTCCCGGCGAAGCCAGAGATAGCGGTTGGAGGCGTAAACCAGATGGTTTTGCTTCTCGCCAAAGTGGTAGCGGTTGCTCTTGAGCAGGTAACCCTGGGTGCAGAGTTCCTTCACAGCCTTCTGGGATGTGGTAGTGCTGCACTTGCAGAGTCGGGCCAGAGCGGCAAAGGAAACGGTTACATACCGGCCCTTCCGGCCTGCCAGAAGGAGCAGGACAAAGGCCACCCGCTTGGTGGTATAGGACAGAGCAGTGTCGGTAATCAGGTTGTTGGGTACTGCGGCAACAGGATGCAGGTAGGTCATTTGTGTGGTCTCCTTTCATCAAAGTTTGTAAGAATCAGAAAATCCACGGGGCAAAGGATGGCGCATCCAACGTCCTGGGGATATCCACGTCAGGGGTAATATTGAGTGGTTACGGTAGCGGAACGGCAACCATTTTGAGACAGGGGAAATGCTGGGATAGACGGGGACAAGTTTCCTATCCGGATATCCACTGGATATCCAGGATAGCCAACTTGTGCACCGCAGGCTGGGGGAAGCACCCCCAAACCCCCGGTCTCCGACCAGAACGGAGCATGCCTTATCGGCCACGCTCCTGCCTTTTTCTGAGTGCTGTACGAGCTACCTTTTCAGTATCATGCCGCTGCTGCCGCACCGCTTTCAGTTTCTGCTTTACGGCCTGCTCTGCCTGAAGCTTCTCGTACCAGAGGGTACGGAAATGCTCCGCCTTGGCAAGATATTCCTTGTTGTAGATCCGGCGGTCTGCTGCCTTCTGGCAGTTGTAGGCGATTCGGCTCAGCTTTTTTCGGCTGGCCCGGATGCTCTCCAACTGCTTTTTCAGCTGGGTTTCCCGGTTGGAATTCCAGGTCAGCTCCCGCTCCAGCTGGGACAAATCGTTGACTCCGTCCCAGGTTTTTGCTGTCTGGATCAGCGCCTCCCGGATGGCGCAGGTGTGTGCTTTCTCTACGGCAATGGTCTCCCGTTCCCGCTGAATGCAGTCGTACTCCAGCCGGGAATCTGGATCGCAGCCGCACCAGCGCAGATACTTCCCATGGCGCTTCCGCTCTTCTTCGGATAGCATAGGGTCCAGATAATTCTGCCACCGCTCCCAGAGGGCATCCAGCTTTTCTGCTTCCAGGGTCAAATCCCGCTCCAGATAGGTGGTCTGGCGGATCAGAAAACGCAAATCCGAAAAATCCTGTTTGTTGTACCAATCTCCCAGCTGAGCCCGGATCAGATGCTCTGCCTGGGAGATTGTTTCTTCTGCCTTTTCTGTATTTTTCAGCCGCCGCTCCCGGAGCCACTGAATGTATTTTCTTTGTTCCATCCCTTGTCCATTATCAGCGCCAAGGATAGCGGCATCCTCTGCTGGTACGGCTTTTTCACCGCCCATTATGCGGTATAGTTCCTCCGGTGCAACATCCAGCGTCCGCAGCCGGAGGGCCTTTTTTGCACCGGGCGGGAAGAGGCTGATTGTCTTTCCCCGGCGAATAAGCCGAATACCATAATCCTGATACAACTTGGTTTTCAGTTCCTCCAGGGAATGGCAATGGGAAGCTGCGAGAAGCAGTGTTTCTTTGAGCTGGCGATTTCTGCCGGAATAGTGTTCTTCCCGCCGCTGACGGGCAATGGCGTTGTTGTCTTTTTCCGTGAGACCATGCTGGCGGGTGTAGGTCAGAAGCCAGTCATTACAGTGATCCCGAAATTCCGGACTGTTCTGATGCTTTCCCCCGGCGTTGATTTCACAAGGAAGGGTGATGCCAGCTTCGTTCTTCATCATCCAAGGCTGTTCCCCCCGGCTGCATGCCCGGACGCTGTTGATGCTGATGTGGATGTGGTCGTTGTCCGTATCCCGGTGAACCGCAATCAAGGCATCGTATCCTTGCAGGTTCTCCCGGACAAAGGCTTTCCCTTCGTTGAGCAGATCTTCCATGGTCATCCGGGGACGATCTTCCTCGGGGTGGGAAATGATGTACTCATGGCTTTTCCGGTCTTTGCGGCTTTGATTCTTGTGAAATGCCAGATTGGTGCGAACACAGGCAAGAGCCCACAGCTGCGGGTCATCCTCATTGCCCCGGGCAGAAATATAGGCAACCGCATAATTCTCCCGCTCTTGCAGCAGACCATATTCATCCAGGATGGGTTCGTAGTGGCCGGTTCGGGAATCCTCCTGATGCTTGTAGCTGTAGTATTCCAGCACATCCGTATACCGGGCGTTTTTACTGGTTCGATGCTTGATGATTGCCATTGAGTTTGGCCTCCAACGTTTTCAGCCGTTTGGAAGAGCGCTCCAGGTAGCGGATGGCTTTGACAACTTCCAGAAATTCCTGGGGGTATAGTTCCCGTAAGCCTTCGTTGGGCTTTATAATCATTTTCAGCATGCCGCCGACCCGGCCCATCTCTGCCCACAGCGCATGAATTTCTGCACTGTCCGGCGACTGCTGGGGATTGGCTTCTTCCTTGACAATCTTGCCGGTTAGGGCCGCTTCCCGGATAAAGGTGCTCTGGTTTTTCCCGGACTGCCGGACTCGCTTGCGAAGCTGTACCAGCTCACTGTCTGTAAAACGAACCAGAACCCCATTCCCTCGCGTGCGGTGGGGTGTCTTGGATCGGTCAGATTCCCGGGCAGGCTGTTCTGCAGGAGGCTGCCGCTCATCATCCCAGGCTTGGGTGGCCTTGGCTACGATCTCCTCCAGACTGGCCCCTTTCGGCTGTGGGGCTTCCTCGGGAACGGACCTGCCAAGCCATTCTTCCAGGTCTTTGGGGTTGCTTTTCTGGTAACTTCGCTCCAGTCCGGTCAGAGCTTCGTTGGGACGCAGCCCATACCAAGTGGATTGATCTTTGTAAATGTACCACCCCAGGGGCAGCGCCGGATTCTGGGCTTCCGTCTTGGTGATTTTCTTTGCCATGTCCCAGTCCGGCAGCTGAGACCTGGGTTTGTTATTCCAGAAAGACATGGTATCCTACCTCCTTGCAGTTTACATAATATTTGCTACCGTTCCCGCTCTGAGGAACGGCGCTTACGGGGTTCTGTTGGGGATTGGCTGGCCTGCTCCACAGCTTCTGCAACAAGCTCATCCAAAGATTTGGCAGGCTTGTTTTCACCGGGCTGCGGTGTCTCGGCGGACTGCGCCAGCTCCTGGATTTTGGGAATCTCAAACTCACCCTTTTCAATCAGGTAATCGCTGATCCGCTCCGCATCCTTAATGGCCCGGAACAGTTCCTCCGGCGCGTTTTCCAGATCTTCCGACCAGGACTGGATGTATGCCTTGTGCAGCTCCATGTGGGTTTGCAGCTGCTGATCCGTCAGCTGCAGGCCGATGGCCTGTGCCGTAAAGGCGCTGGCAATCTCAGCACGAAGTTCTTCCTTGGCATAACTGTCCGATCCAAATCCACCGGACAGGTCCCGGTTGAGCCGGGTAGGATGCCCGGTGGCATGGCCGCATTCGTGGAGAAAGGTGCAGGTGTAGCTGTACACATCAAAGAAGCTGCTCTCCGGGGGCAGAGTAACCATATCCTTGGAAGGAGAGTAATAGGCCCGGCTGCCTTCCTCCCGGTACATTAAGTCCATGTTCTTCAGCAGGGTGTCCCGCTGCTTCCGGATGGCGTCGATGTTGGTGGATGGGGCAATGGGAAGCTCCGGAATTCCCTCAATCTGGTGGGCGTTGAATACGGTATAGGTCCGGCTGCGCAGCTGGAGGTATCGCTCGGCATAGAGGGAATCTTCCAGAAGGGATTTGGCTTCTGACCAGGGCAGCAGCTTTTTCTGAAAGCTGTCATAGTAGGCCCAGTATTCCACAGGAACCCCTTTGGCCCCTTTCTGAATGTGCCAGCCTTTCTCGCTGGCCTGCCGGAAGGTACACCACCGGGAATCCGAATATCCTTCCAGCTCCGCAATCAGGGACAACAAGAATGAGTTGGCTCCGCGGTACGCTTTTCCGGTAATACCGTTCTCGGGGAGATTTTTCTGCCAGCAGGCTTTCCAGGGAAGCTGTCCTTCTTTCAGAGAGTCGATAAATTGCTGGGCCAGCCGCTCACGGAGTTTATTGGGAAGCGCCATCGTCCGTCACCTCCCCAGCGGCGGAATAAACACGCAGTTCACAGTCCGGTTCCTGCTCAGCGCTGAGGAAACCTTCCTCGTCCGGTGTGACCTGGTTCATCAGGTCGAATAAATTTGGATTATTGGCTGCCTTGTTCGTTGCTTTTTTCATACCGTTCCATCCTCCTTTTGGAAATATATTTTGGACACTTGACAATGATGGAGCGGAAGCTTTGCTTACAGACCCTTTCACAGTTCCTGCAAAGCTCGTTGTATTTCTTCCGCCCACGCTCATCAAGAAAAAAGGCCCACTCGTTCTTGAGGTACGCTGGCATTCGCGGCATATCACCACCTCCAAAATTGAAATGAATGCCTTTTACGAAGAACACCCGCAGCCCCTTTCCAACTGTCATGTTTTGGGGCGATTTTGGACATTTTCTTTCGTTCTAAGCACCGTAAAAAAGCAGGACATATCCCAAGCCCTGCCAAGTACATTATCCGTTCTCAGGCGGCGTGAGCGGATTCGCCAGATTCTGTATTTGGGGATGCTTCAATCTTTGTTTTCATAGAAATCAAAGGCGTATGCCAGCTCTGACATGCACCTTCGGCTTATCGTTCTGCTTCTCGTTTTACCTGGGGATTCTGGTGTCGCTGGGCGTTTTCCTGGGCTGCTGCTGCCGTGGCCTGGGCAATGATTTCGTCCAGGGTTTTGGGCTTCTCCTGCTCCTGGGAAACGGTACCGGAATCTGCCATATTCAGCTGGGCATCCAGTTCTGCCAGGCGGGAACTCTTTTGAGTCAATTCCTCCGCTTGAGGGAAGGGCTTTCCCAGCTCTGCCTTGGCCGCTTCCATCTGGTATTCCACATTGGAAAGCTGCTCTTTGGTGTGGGTCAGCCGGTCGGGAATGGCTGCCAGAGTGTTGTCCATTCGGATCAGGTTACCCCTGGCATCGGTGCCCAGTGTCACTCGGTGGCTGATGGCTCCTTTCAGGGACATCTCAAAAGCGTTCTGGATGGGGCTGAAGGACAGCTCCATTTCAAATCCCCGGTAACTGCCGATGTGAATGGCCTCCATGGTTTTACAGGCTTTACAGGCTGCCAGAATGGCAGTACCGGCAAGCTGCTTGTCATCAAACGTGCGGCTGCCTACCTGGATGCCCACAAAGCCCTCTTTGGGCAGCGGATGGGCATGGACGGTCT
>CALXDU010000078.1 GCA_944387145.1 uncultured Oscillospiraceae bacterium
GAGGCACTCGGGGCCGGGCACCACTTCGATGGCCAGTTCAGCGGCAGCGCCAACAGCGGAGCCGGGGTTGCAGGAGATGCCAACGGTGTGGCAGCCAACTTCCTGGGCGTAAGCCAGACCGCCCAGAACGTAGGGAGTACGGCCGGAAGCGGCGATGCCGATGACGATGTCACGAGCCTCCAGGTTAATGTCAACCAGATCCTGACGGCCCAGTTCCCGGCTGTCCTCAGCGCCTTCCACGGCCTTGACGAAAGCCTTCTCACCGCCGGCGATCAGACCCACAACAACCTCGGGAGCAACACCGAAAGTGGGAGGACACTCCACGGCGTCCAGAACGCCCAGACGGCCGCTGGTGCCGGCGCCCATATAGATGATGCGGCCGCCGTTCTCGATGGACTCGACGGCCCAGGTGACGCACTGTGCGATGTTGGGCAGGGCGGGGGTGATAGCAGCGGGGACCTTGGCATCCTCCTGGTTCATGACAGTGACCACTTCCAGGGGGGTCATGATGTCCAGGTTCATGGTGTTCTGGTTACGGGTTTCGGTAGACATGTTTTTCAGGTTCAGGCTCATAAAAAGGCTCCTCTCCAGATGTTTCGAAATTCGTTTTTGATCCGCCGGATCAATTTGTTAACAATATTTAAACACACAAAATTTTAAGTGTCAAGTTTATTGAACATTTATGAAACAAAGTTTCAAAAGGTGGATAAAAAGTCAAAATGTGAACGTTTCTAACGAAACAAACCTTGAAAAGTGTCACACATAACTGTTAATCTTGCACAAAACACATGAAACAAATTTAGGCACAAAGCGAATGGCCTGTATCATCTAAAAACAGTAAAATGAGCGTAACGCTATGTTCCAAGAAAGGAATCCGCCTATGAGCAGTCCACTTTTGCAGCTGCGGGAGAAATCCCGGCTTTTCAGTCCCACAGAGCAGGAAATTGTGGCCCACATCCTGGAAGATCCCCACCTGGTGGTGGATATGAGCATCCATGAGCTGGCCCGGCACACCTTCTCCTCCGCGTCCACCATTGTCCGCCTTTGCCGCCATACAGGCTATGACGGCTACCGGGAATTCCGGAAGGCGGTAACCTATGAGCTGGCCATGCGGGAGCAGAGCAAGCAGGTGGAGCAGAAGGAGATCAGCTATTCCGACAGCCTTCAGGACATTGTGGATAAGATTACCTACAAAAATATCGTTTCTCTGGAAGAGACCCGGGCGCTGGTGGATCTGAATACCCTTCGCTGCTGCATCGATCTGATCCAGAATGCCAGAGTCATCTATCTGTTTGGATTAGGCGCTTCCCTGTGTGCCTGTAAGGACGCTTACCTGAAATTCCTGCGGCTCAACAAGATCTGCATCATCAATGAGGACTGGCACTCCCAGATCCTCCAGGCCCGGAATGCCACGCCTCAGGATTTGGGGCTGGTGATCTCCTATTCCGGCGCTACAGTGGAGGTTATCGAGTGTATGAAAGCCCTGAAGGAAAACAAAACCCCCATTATTGCCATCACCCGCTGTGTGGACTCTCCGGTGGCGGAGCTGGCGGACCAGAAGCTGTATACCACTGCCAACGAATCCATTTTCCGCAGTGGCGCCATGTCCTCGCGAATTTCCCAGCTGAATGTCATTGACATACTCTACACCGCCCTGGCAAATGAACAATACGAAACCTCCCTGGAGCAGCTGTCCCGCACCCATATCCGCAAACCCGGACAGACAGCCGGAAAAGCCTATAAAAATAGTACTCAACCTTGATAGAAATCGCTCTCGCAAACGCAAGAATCCCCGGCTTTTCAGGCCGGGGATGAACTATTTCAGGAGTATTTTGCGTGGTGCTCATCTATTGGCTCACACATGGGCCAGAATGCCCAGACACAGGGGTTTCAGGGTCTGTTGCATCAAAATATGGCCCCCTTTCATGGTAAAGTCCTTGTATCCAAGGCATTATACCACAAAAGGGGGCGTATCGTCCATAGGCTGAGACGGAATTGGGAACGGTTGTTATCCCTGTTTGGCAAGGTGGTGGGTATTGCCCGCACTGGCAAACCGGGCCTCAATGGGCACATTCTTGGTTAGCAGCGACACCACCACAATAACCACGCTGGAAATCAGGCATCCGGCAATGGCGCTGTAGGAGGCAAACACCGGCAGCTGGGAAGCCACCAGACCGGCGACGATTCCGCACCGGGCGCCCCAGGGGGTTACCCGGCTGTTGCGCTTGCCCATTTGCTGTTCCCCTTTTTCCTCCTTCCAGAACATGCCGATCAGCAGCAGCGGAACCAGTCCCACACCGGCGATGGTATAGGCCTTGCTCAGCAGCGACAGCACCGTCTGGGCGTAGATGCCGCAGGCGCAGGAAATCACACCCACAATCACCGTGACGATTTTCGCCATATGCACCATCTGGCTGTCCGATTCTCCCCGGCGGAAGGGGTGGATCACGTCATTGACAATCAGCACCGCCGAGGAATTCAGGCAGGAATCGGCGGTAGACATACCGGCACAGAGCACCAGGGCAAAAATTGCAGCACACATCACCGGCGGCATGCAGTTCATCATAAACCAGGGCATGGCGGTGTTGGCGTCCAGGTCCTGGTTGTAGGTCATGATTACCAGTCCCGTCATGGCGGTCATCAGCACAAACCCCAGGCAAATCACGCCGCTCCAGAACATGCTGCGCTTGGCGGTTCTGGCACTCTTGCTGCCAAAGCACCGCTGCCAGTAGGCCTGGAAGGATACCACTCCGATAAAGCCGGTGATGAACTTATTCAGCGCACCCCACCAGTCCATTCCCGCAAAACTCAGCAGGTTCTCCTGTCCCACCGCCGCCAGCCGGGTCTGGAGAACCTCCAGGCTGAAATCCACCCGGCTGAAGGCAAACAGGTAGAACACAATACCCACCACCAGGCACAAAATTCCCTGGAACAGGTCCGTCCACACCACGCTGTACACGCCGCCGGTAACGGTATAGAAAATAAAAATGGCGGAAAACAGAATCACAATGGGCACAGAACTGAAGCCGGTAAACACCTCAAACAAATCACCAAAGGCCTTGCCCTGGCTGCCCACGCTGGAGATCATAATGATACTGGCCAGCACGCCGCACATAGCCCGGGTAAGCTTGTCCCGGACAATCAGATCGTCAATTAACTCCGGGATGGTGTTGTAGGTAAATTTTCCGATCAGACCTACCAGCAGCAGGGCAAAGAAAATCTTCGACCCCTGCTCACCCAGAATAAAGGCAAAAATCCCCACGCCCTGCTCATAGGCATTGCCCGCATGGGCGAAAAAGTTGGAAACACCCATAATGCTGGCAAACTGGCTGAAAAAAATCAGCAGCATACCGAAGGAGGCACCGCCGATGGCATACTGAGAAAAGCTCTCATTGGCCTTTCCTCCCACCTTCCAGGAAATCAGCAGGAAGATACCACAAATCACGGTCGTTAGGATAAAAAAGATGGTTGACATTTCAATCTGCATAGACAGTCCTCCTTGTAAAAACGCTTGTATTCCTATTGTAGAATAATTATTGATAATTGTCAACTATTATCAAACATCGATTATTGACATTTTACAACAACCGGTGTATGATTCCACCATAGGGAGGGGATCCTATGCAGAACAATGGAAACCGGAAACTGAGATTGCTGGCGCTGATGCCGCTGATTCACAAAACCTTTCTGTCTGTGCCGCTTCTGAAGGAGTTTGGCTACACCAAAACCCAGCTGTTCATCTGCATGGCACTGTACCGCCGGGGCAATCTGACCATGAGCCAGATCGCCCAGCACATCAGCTCCTCCAAGGAGCAGGCCACCCGGGCTGTGGCCCCGCTGGTGGAAGACGGCCTGGTTCAGCGGTTTATCAGCGAAGAAAATCGAACCCACATCCACGTTCAGCTCACGGAAAAAGGACGGCAGCTGGTGCACAGCCGCCTGGACAGCTTTGGAGATGCCTTCGACCGGAAGCTGACCCAGTCCCTCACCCCGGAGGAACGGGAACAGCTTTACGATTCCATCGAAACGGTCATCCGGCTCCTGGAAAAACTGAACTGACCGGGCAAGGAACTGTCCCGGTCAGCTTGCAATGTGTGTCAACGCTTGAACAGCAAAGTACCGGCTCTTATGAGCCGGTACTTTTGTTGTATGTTACCAGGAGAGCATCTTTTCGAACTGCTCCATGTAGCGCTGGGCAGGACCATCCCAACTGAAGTCGGTTTCCATTCCCCGCTTCTGCAGGTCCTGGAACGCCTGGGGCTTCTTGTTGTACAGGTTCAGGCAGCGCTTCAGTGCGGCGTAGAAGTCGTCGGCATTGTAGCTCTGGAAGGTAAAGCCCAGGCCGCCTTCGCCATTTTCATCGGCAGGAGGCACGGTATCCTTCAGGCCGCCGGTGGCGTGGACTACAGGCACGGTGCCGTAGCGCATGGCGTTCATCTGGCTCAGGCCACAGGGTTCGGACTTGGAGGGCATCAGGTAGATGTCGCCGCCGGCGTAGATCCGGGAGGCCAACCCTAAGTTGAAGGTGATCTTTGCCGCAACCTGCTTGGGGAACTGTCTGGCCAGGTCCTTGAAGAAGCCCTCGTACTGGGCTTCGCCGGTGCCCAGAATCAGCAGCTGAGCATCTTCCTCCCACATCAGCCGCCGGGCAATGTAGCACAGCAGATCCAGGCCCTTGTGTCCGGCCAGCCGGGTGACCATGACCATCAGGGGCACATCCGGATTCACCGGCAGACCCACTTCCTCCTGCAGGGCAGCCTTGCACTTGGCCTTGCCTTCGACGAAGGTTTCACTGTTATAGTGAGCAGGCAGAGCCTTGTCCGTCTCAGGATTGAAGGTGTTCACATCGATGCCGTTGGTGATGCCGGTGAGCTTCCAGGCATTGTTGGACAGAATGCCGTCCAGACCGTGGGCGTAGTACGGATACATCAGTTCCCGGGCATAGGTCTCGGAAACAGTGGTCACCAGGTCGGCAGTTTCAATGGCACCCTTCATCACATTGACGGAGTTGTTCATGTCCATGGTGGGACGGTACTCCCAGGGCAGCGCCAGCATATCGTCGAAGAAGTTGGCGTTGGCCCAGCCCTGATACTCAATGTTGTGAATGGTGTACATGCAGCGGGTCTTGGGGAACTGCTCAAAGTACATGGCCTTCAGGTAGGTGGGCACCAGAGCAGTCTGCCAGTCGTTGCACTGGATCACATCGGGAATAAACTCCACCGCAAGCAAGGCATCCAGGCAGGCCCGGGAGAAGAAGGCATAGCGCTCGCCGTCGTCCATATCGCCGTAGATGGCGCCGGTACGGCCGCCGAAGTAGTACTCGTTGTCCAGGAAGTAGACCTGCACGCCGTCGGTACGATTCGTCAGCTTCATCACAGCGCAGTACTGCTTCCGCCAGCCCAGAGTCACCCGGAACTGGGCCACCTTTTCGGTTTCGTAAGCAGCATTGGTTTTGATCTTATTGTAGTACGGAAGCAGCAGCACCACTTCGTTGCCCTCAATCCGGGCCAGCGCAGCGGGCAGAGCTTCCATCACGTCGCCCAGACCGCCGGATTTGGCGTAAGGGGCGCCTTCGGAAGCGCAGATGGCAATTTTCATACAGTTTCACCCCGTTTGACAATGATGGGATTCTTCTTGGTGCCGATGAGTTTGGCACCAGGGGTTACGGTTACGTTCTTATCCAGGATGACATACTTCAGCTCACTGCCCTCGCCGATGACCGCATCGTTCATGATGACACAGTCTTCAATTTCGGCGCCCTTGTTCACGGTAACCTGGCGGAACAGCACAGAGTTCTTGACCTGGCCTTCCAGCATGCAGCCGTCGGCAGCCAGACAGTTTTCAATGTCGCAGCCCTCGCCGTAGTAGGTGGGAACCCGGTCGCGAACCTTGGTAAAGATGGGGTGAGCGCCATGGAATATGTCATTGCGGATGTCCTTGTTAATCAGGGCCAGTGAATTATAGTAGTATTCCTCCACAGACTCATTGAACAGAGCAACGCCCTCGAACTGGTAGACGTTGACAGAGACCTTGCCCCGCTGCCAGCCGCCCAGCACCAGGTCCCGGTCCATGTGGAACTTATCCCGGGCGATGACTTCCTTGACCTGCTGGATCATCCACTTCTTGTTCAGCACGAACATATCCATGGAAGCCAGGTAGTCCTCGTCAGCAGCGTAGTCAACCACCATATCGGTGACTTCCCCGTTTTCCACCTTCAGTGCCAGGTCGATAATCTTCTCGCCGTTGCACACGCCGGCCTTGGTCACCACGGTGATGTCCTTGCCGCTCTGGACATGGGCAGCCAGAACCTTGTTCAGATCAATGTTGGACAGAACCGCAGAGTCGATCATCACCACCAGCTCATCGTCAGCGCCGTATTCCAGGAAGTCCATGGCATGGGCCAGGGATTCCAGCTTGCCCCGGTATGTATGGATGACGGACATGGCGTAGGGAGTCAGAAACTCCAGGCCGCCCTCTTCCAGCTCCAGGCCCCACTCTTCGCCGTCGCCGATGTGGTTCATCAGGGACTGATAATTGTGCCGGGAAATCACGCCCACATGGCGCACGCCGGCGCAGCTCAAGTTGGACAGGGCAAAGTCCACCTGGCGGTACCGGCCGCCGAAGGGCAGAGAAGCCATGGTGCGCTTGTCGGTCAGCTCACCCAGGCTGGCATCGTTGGTAAAAATAATACCCATTACGTTCATTGCGGAATCCTCCTCTTACAGCATCTCACCGGGCAGCAGCACGGTATTGGCTTCTACCACAGCGCCCTTGGATGTAACGCTGATTTTTCTCTTGTCCTTGGGGCCGAAGGCGCCGCCTACCACTGCGTTCTTACAGACCTTGGAGCCTTCACCCAGGATGGCGTTGCGGACAATGGCGCCGGCTTCAATCACCACGCCGGGCATGACCACGGAATCCTCCACCAGGGAGCCTTCGCCGATGGTGCAGCCGATGGAAATGATGGAGTGCTTCACGGTGCCGTAGACCTCGCTGCCCTCCGCCACGAAGGCGTTGACAATCTTGGCGCTTTCATCAATGTAAGAAGAAGGCAGAGCAGAGTTCCGGGCGTAGATCTTGTTGCGCTCGTCACCCCGCAGGGCAAAGGCAGGCTCCTTGCCCAGCAGCTCCATGTTGGCTTCCCACAGAGAGTCGATGGTTCCCACGTCCTTCCAGTAGCCGTCGAAGGGGTAAGCCATCATCTTGTGACCTTCTGCCAGGAGCTTGGGGATGATGTTCTTGCCGAAGTCGTTGGAGGACTTGGCATCTTCCTCGTCCTCTACCAGAGCCTTGCGCAGCACGCTCCAGTTGAAGCAGTAGATGCCCATGGAGGCGTTGGTGGACTTGGGGACAGGGGGCTTTTCTTCAAATTCATAAATGGAGTTGTCAGGATTGGTATTCAGGATGCCGAACCGGGAAGCCTCTTCCAGAGGCACATTGCGCACGGCGATGGTGCAGGAGGCGTTGTGCTCCTCGTGGTAGCGGATCATGGCGGCGTAGTCCATCTTATAGATGTGGTCGCCGGAAAGGACAATCACATAATCCGGGTCAAAGCGGTCTACAAAGTCAATGTTCTGGTAAATGGCGTTGGCGGTGCCCTTGTACCAGCCGGACTTCTTGTCATGGCGTTCGTAGGGAGGCAGAACCTGGGCGCAGCTGTGGGTCTTGTTCAATCCCCAGGGCTGGCCGTTGCCGATGTACTCATTCAGTTCCAAAGGCTGATACTGGGTCAGGATGCCCACGGTATCAATGCCGGAGTTTACGCAGTTGCTCAGGGGGAAGTCAATGATGCGGTACTTGCCGCCGAAGGGGACGGCAGGCTTGGCGGTTTTTTCCGTCAGAACCTTCAGACGGCTGCCCTGGCCGCCGGCCAGCAGCATAGCGATTACACGTTTTTTCTGAAAATACATGGTCACAGCTCCTTATATGAATTGTTGGATGCTCTTGTATCAAGAACGGAAAATGGTCA
>CALXDU010000079.1 GCA_944387145.1 uncultured Oscillospiraceae bacterium
TCTTCTTTTGATAACCTGCCAACAGACATACAGGCGCTGATCACCGAGAATCTGGTCATTCAGGAGGACAATTCCATTGAATATAACCTCGGGGAAGCCGATTCCTATACCGCCGTTACAAAATCTGTAGCCAACGCCTGGAACGTCAGCAGCCTTCCGATTTTTCAGCAGGCAGGATTTTCCGGCAATGTTTATTTGGGAATTATTGCAAATACACCACGGTTGGAGATGGCCAAGCAGTATAGTACATATGTAATATGTGATTTCTCAGACTTTTGAACAATCAGAATAAACACACCCTTTTCACAGATGGGAACGCATGCAGACCGGCGGCTCCGCAGGAGGCGGTGGGTTGGCGTAGTGCTGTCCCTGCTGAAAATACCGGTATTATTTCTTTCTGCGCTCTTTTTCATCGGACATAAAATCTCTTCCTTTCCTGAGGATGGATTCCAACACCCAGCCTGTAAATTAAAAAAGCCGGAATTTCTCAGAGCAAACTGCTCCGAAAATTCCGGCTGATTTTTTCTGATTCAATTGATAACTTTCTGAAAACTTCTAAAAAAACGCACCTTCTTGAAAATTTCCTTGGAAATCTCCAAAGGGTGTGGCCTGTGTCTGCCAAACTGGTTCCAATTCGGGCTTTCTCACATACACCGGGAATGTACAAAATACTCTTTGGGTTATGGATCTTTAGAAGTTTTTCGCACGGGTAAGATTTGTTTTTTCGGTCACCTGTTGTGCAATGGGATACGGAAGGCAAGAAAATGGCACTGTGAATTTTTGTCATAAGTAGCAGAATTTCGACTATATAAACATAACACGGCATTGCACTTCCGGTATGAATAATTGGATAATATACTGCGTTTATAATGAAATAGCAGCGTTTATTCAGAGTTTCCTATCGGACCTTCCCTAGAAAATACCAGAGTCGTCTATCTGCGCTAGCACAAAACCAAAAATCAACATATTGACTTTTTTCGATTGAGGATATACTATATGTAGTGTTTTTAAGCAAGTTGAGATATAGGAGGACATGCTATGAACGTACGCAAGCGCAGCGGCAAGGTGGTGCCCTTTGATGCAGGATTTATCCATCGTGCCATCTCTTTGGCCTCGGCAGCTGCCGGGGAGCAGGATGAGGCTGCTATCGATACCATGACCAAAGCCGTTACAGACAAGTTGGCGGCTATGGGTAAGGAAATCATTGATATTGAAAAGATTCAGGACACCGTGGAGGAAACCCTCTTCCAGCAAATGCACTATCAGACCGCCAAGGCCTATATCCTCTACCGCATGGAGAAGGAAAAGGAACGAACCAGCGGCATCTGGAAGGAGGGTCTGCTGAGCCGGGAGTTTCTGAGTCCATATAAGCATCAACCGAATCCCATGGGACAGCTGGGAGCTTTTGTGTATACCCGGACCTATTCCCGGTTCCTGCCCCGGCTGGGTCGCCGGGAATTCTGGTGGGAAACGGTGCGCCGGGCTGTGGAGTATAACTGCTCCCTAGCACCTACCTCCCGGGAAGAGGCAGAAAAGCTTTATGATAACATCTATCACCTGCGGCAGTTCCTGTCCGGACGAACCTTGTGGGTAGGCGGCACACCAGTGGCCGAAAAGTACCCCATGGCAAATTACAACTGTGCCTTTACGATCATTGACGATTTCTCTGCCTACCATGATTTGTTTTACCTGCTGATGGTGGGCAGCGGCGTGGGTGTCCGGGTACTCCAGAGCGATGCTGACCAGCTTCCTGAGGTACGCAGTGATCTGGAAATCCTGCACAAATCCTACGACGCCAAGGCTCCGGCCGATCGGCTGGAGTTTACCGATCTGACGTTTACCCGGGATACGGTCACTATGTCCATCGGCGACTCCAAGGAAGGCTGGGCTCAGGCACTGCAGCACTACTTCGATATTCTGACCAACCGGGAGTATACTGCCCTGAAGAAGATCGTCGTGGTCTATGATTCCATCCGGCCCAAGGGAGAACGGCTGAAGAATTTTGGCGGCACTGCCAGCGGCTATGGCTCCATGATGTCCATGCTGGACAAAATCCACAAGGTTATCCGCTCTGCCGGGCAGCGGAACAAGCAGATATGGACCAGCCTCAAGCCCATTGACCTGTTGGACATTGCCAATATCATCGGCGAGAACGTGGTTTCCGGAGGCGTCCGGCGAACCTCGGAAATCGGCCTGATCGATGCAGATGATGACACCTGCATTCAGGCCAAGAGCCAGCTCTATCGCAACATTGGCGGTCGCTGGGAAATTGACAAATCCATTGCCCACCGGCAGATGAGCAACAACTCTATCTACTACCGGAAAAAGCCCACCCGGGAGAAACTCCACTGGCACATACAGCAAATGCGCTATTCCGGTGAGCCCGGCTGGATCAACGAGGAAGCCGGCAAGAAGCGCCGGGAAAACTTCAACGGCTGCAATCCCTGCGGTGAAATTCTTCTGGACAGCCATGGTCTGTGCAACCTGACCACAGTCAACGTCATGGCCTTTGTGCACGATGGAAAGCTGGATAAGGACGGCTTGCTGGAAGCACAGCGGCTTTCGGCTCGAGCTGGCTATCGGATGACCTGCCGCAAGCTGGAGATGCACCGTTGGAATCTGGTGCAGCAGCGGGATCGGCTGATCGGCTGCTCTCTGACCGGCTGGCAGGACATGGTCAACGCTACCAATATGAGTCGGGAGGATCAAGCAGAGCTTCTCAAAGAGATGCGCGAAACAGTGCATCTGGCAGCGCAGAAGATCGCAGCCCGTCTGGGCAGCCCTGAGCCTCTGCTGGCCACCACGCTCAAGCCCGAGGGAACTTTGTCCCTGCTGCCTACCGTATCCAGTGGTGTCCACTATTCCCATGCACCTTACTATATTCGCCGGGTACGGATCAGCGCCAGCGATCCTCTGTGCCGTGTGTGTGAGGAGATGGGATATCCAGTACTCCCCGAAGTGGGCCAGGACCCTGACGATCCCACGACCAAGGTTATCGAGTTTCCGGTAAAGGCCCCTGGTGGGCGTGTCAAGGCCGATGTCTCGGCCATCGAGCAGCTGGAGAACTACAAGCTGTTTATGACCCATTATGTGGACCACAACTGCTCCATCACCGTCCATGTCCGTGACAACGAATGGGATGCGGTGGAGCAGTGGGTCTGGGACAACTGGGATGATGTGGTGGCACTGTCCTTCCTGAGCTTCGATGACAGCTTTTACGAGCTTCTGCCCTACGAGGCCATCGATGAAGCCGAGTACGAACGGCGGAAAGCTGCTATGCGGCCTTTCAACCCCTCCCTTCTGTCCCGATATGAGCAGGAAGAGAGTGAGCTGGACTTGGGCCTGTCCGACTGCGCCAGCGGCGCTTGCCCTATTCGATAATGCAAACAGGACGTGCTGTGTGCCGCAGTTAAGAACGCTCTGTTCACCATGCGCAATATCAGAAGTTTTCCTGAAGCTATTCCTCCAATATTTGCAGAGTATTTTTTAGAAAATTTCATTATTTGTTCTCTGCAATGGATAGATGGAAGCTTCACTGCATTAGACTGATGACATATAGCTCCTTCTGTCTGGCATACCATACAGTGTATGCTGTCCCCCTTGTGCTTCTTGTCAAATAGCAAACACAGGTTCCGCTGTGATCCACTAGATGGCGGTTTCGTTTGTACATACAGTCCGGAGTATATCTGCGGGACACATACACCACTTTGTCGCACCTGGCTTTGATGTCCTCATAAGTTGCAATATCCTCGCTCCGCCAATTTCTGGCCTGATCCTCACAGGGCAGTACCAGAATCAGGCGGAGCTGAGGATATTCTTTTTTCATTTCCAGAACAGTCTGAGCCGCCAGAGTGTCAAATCCAAGCGCACCGCCTGCTCCGTAGTACACAACACCTTCCTTCACAAGTGCAGCGATGACCTGGTGTAACCGAACAGCTGCAATCTGCTTTTCTTGGTCGCTCATCGCCCTGTGACCGGTAAAACAGCAGGTTTTTGATTTCAAATCCATTTCTTTCATCCTTTTCATTTGGGATATATCGCACATTTTAGCACAAGCTACTCATAATTGTGATATATCCTACACGACATATCCCAACATTTTATAGAATACAGTCAGCGATATATCGTACAAAAGGATGATTGTATATGAATACCAAAGAAGCCGTCGCTGCCAGAATTCTGGCGCTGTGCAAAGAACGCGGAATTGCCATTAACGCCCTGGCCAGCAGTGCCGGTGTCTCTCCCTCCACGGTGTACAGCATGCTCAACGCCAAAAGCCAAAATCCCGGGGTAGTTTCCCTGCAGAAACTCTGCGATGGATTGGGAATCACTCTGCGGGAGTTTTTCAATGACGACCTTTTTGACAATATTGAGCAGGAAATTAAATAATCAGCAGGAGCGCCGGTTGTATAACGCCGACGCTTCTGTTTTTATATGAGTTGGATGACGCTGCAGGCAATTTTTTTGCAAACCAGGGTTTGCTTCGTCCGATAGGCGTTATATCCAACAGCGATGTATTATCCTATATTTCTTGAAAACAGCCGCTGCGTAATGTATAATATCACTGTCAAAAAACGGTAACATTTCTGAAAGTTCAGCAATATATCATGCGGAGACTGGAAGTATCGATATGTTTGGCAAGCAGCTATCGGTTCTGATGATCATTTCCGTTCTTACTTCTATCTAAACTGGATTTTCCATAGGAGGCGAGCCACATGTGGCTGACAGCAGCTATTTTTTCCGCCGTTTTTGCGGGGTTAACATCCATTCTGGCAAAGTGTGGTATCAAAAAAACAGACTCCGATGTGGCAACCGCATTGCGAACCATCGTCGTGCTGTTGTTTTCCTGGCTCATGGTCCTGGTGTCAGGCTCTGCCCCATCCATAACGGGAATTGCAGCCAAATCCTGGCTGTTTTTGATTCTCTCCGGCGCAGCCACCGGAGCGTCATGGATCTGCTATTTCAAAGCACTGTCCATCGGCGATGTCAACAAAGTGGTTCCCATTGACAAATCCAGCACGATTCTGTCCGTGCTGCTGGCCATCCTCTGCTTTGGCGAAACGAACCACCTGGCAGCAAAGCTGTTTGGTACCGCCCTGCTGGGTGTTGGGATTATCCTGATGGTAGAGCGAAAGCAGTAAACGGAAAATGTACAGGGACGCACCTACATTTTCTATGCACTTGGATCGGCGCTCTTTGCCGCATTGACATCCATTCTCGGCAAACTGGGCATCACCGGTATGGACTCCAACTTGGGTACCGCCATACGAACGGTTGTGGTCCTGATGATGGCATGGCTGATTGTATTCCTGAAAGGCAAGCAGTTTCAGCTGAGAAACCCGGACCGAAAAGAGCTTATTTTTCTGTTCTTTTCTGGAATAGCCACAGGGGCATCCTGGTTGTGCTACTACTATGCCATTCAGAACGGAATTGTCAGCGTTGTCGTTCCCATTGATAAAATGAGCGTTCTGCTGAGTGTTGCATTTTCGTATTTTGTATTCCAGGAGAAACTGAGCCGAAAAGCCGGTGTTGGCCTCTGTCTCATGACAGCTGGTACATTGGTAATGACATTCTGGGGATAAGACGATTCCAAACGCGAAACCCACTTCGGCTTTTGAAATTTACTGGAAATAGGTAAAGGACTCTTTGTGGTAAGAATCTGAAGCAGTCTCCAGCAAACCAGCACTGTCAATGGCGAGTAGCGTTCCCTTCTCCTGAGACAGCAGCACCAGGGGTATTTCTAGCCGTTATGAGCAGCCTTTACCAGTACTGAGTACTGCCTGATGGTAACAAGGTGATTATCCTCGTAAAGATGCACCGATAAAACATTCTTACTTTTTGTCTTGCTTCGAACATAAAAATAAAACACCAATATGTGTCCTGAGAGGAAAAGAAAATTTTATGCAGCTTAATATATTAGTTGCCGATGATGACGCAGTGCTTCGTTCACTTCTATGTGACATTCTAAAGAAACAAGACTACTACCCGATACCCGCAAAAGACGGGAAAGAGGCTTTGGATCTATATTTTTCCGGTACCGATTTTTCGCTGTGCATTTTGGATGTTATGATGCCGGAATTTGACGGCTGGCAGGTTCTGGATGAGATTCGTGCTGCCGGTGAAACACCAGTCCTCATGCTTACGGCTTTGGAAGATGAGCAATATGAGGTAAAGGGACTAATGGGCGGTGCGGATGATTATATCGCCAAGCCATTTTCCTATCCAGTGTTTGTGGCCAGAATTGAAAGTCTGTTGCGAAAGGCAAAAAAAGAGCAAGCATCGGTACAAGAATACGGCGGCCTGAAAATCGACCGTCTTGCTCATAAGGTGTTTTTGGATGAAGATGAAATTGTCCTTATCAACAAAGAATACCGCCTGCTGACCTATCTGACATCCAACCAAAATCTCGTGCTGGAGCGTGAGCAAATTCTTACAAATATCTGGGGCTTCGACTTCGAGGGCGATAGTCGTATAGTGGATGCACACATCAAAATGCTCCGGGGGAAGCTGGGCAAGTACGCTGCTTACATATCAACTGTCAGAGGCGTGGGGTATAAATTCGAGGTGGTGCCTGATGCGAAGCATACGAACTAAGTTATTTTTGTTTCTCATGATTGTGATGGTTGCTTATGCAGGGGTTGGGATTCTTCTGAATCTGTTTTTTCTAAAACCATATTATGTCCAGCAAAGCGAAGCATCCTTTGCCCGTGCAGCAGCACAAATCAAGGCTTTGAATACACCTCAGAGCATTTCCAATCACATCACAGAGATGGGACACAATAGCGGTCTCTTTTTGGCAGTGACTGATCCTCAGTTTCAGATTCTATGTTCATCCAATAATTTGGAAGGCCAGACGCTCCCACCCGATGCTATCCAGCATTGCACAGGAGAAATTATTATGCGTTTCGAACAGCAGGCAGGGTACTCCTGCATTTCTGTGTTTAATACCGGAAAGCCCATTGCCCAAGAAGCATTGGAACATATTTTTGAACCCTTCTATCGTTTGGACTATGCTCGGAAAGAGGAAGCCCATTTCGGACAGGAAAAAGGCCATGGCCTGGGGTTGGCTATCGTCCGTTCCATTGCCGAGGTACATGGAGGAAAAGCATTCGCCAAAAACCGGGAGAATGGGGTGGAATTCTTTCTGGAAATTCCAACAGCCTGATTTCACCTGAATTTCATAATTGTACCGTAAGATGCGTCCGTAAAACAAAAAGGAGGACGCATTTTATGACAACAAAACTACTTTGCGCCGCTATGGCGTTGATTATGCTGCTGAGCGGATGCAGCACTGCACAGCCATCTGCAAAAGATAACCCTGTATTCAGTCGGGCCAGTGAAAACCCATCGACTGCGGCAGAGAACACCCTTACCCTAACCTATCCGATCCCCGACACTGGGGTCACAGACTTCTACAGCGATAAGGATATGATTGAGGAACCTGCCGAGGGTAAGCCATTCTATGGACAGGACGCCACCTATCAAATCAACACGCCAAGCTATACGGACAATGGGGACGGGACGGTGACGGACAATGTGACCGGCCTGATGTGGCAGCAGGATATGGGTGAAAAGATGACCTTGCAGGAGGCGCAGACGACGGCAGAAGAATGCACGCTGGGAGGCTATGATGATTGGCGTGTCCCCACCATCAAAGAGTTGTACTCCCTGATCCTCTTTACCGGTAGTTCCAGCGGAGAATATGCAGGCGAGCAGCAGTATCGAGAGGGAAACCAAACAGTGCTTTTCTCACAGCGTCAGCACCAAGGCGTTGAATGAACTGGTGCTGGAGACTA
>CALXDU010000080.1 GCA_944387145.1 uncultured Oscillospiraceae bacterium
CTGCAGACAAAAAGCGGTTCGAGTTTGTCAATTCCATTGTGTCCCAGGTGGAAACACGGAAGGTTCTGACCAAGCAGCGGAATTTCCAGGACAAAATCGATGATATCCTCACCAACCAGTGGCTGGGCATTCCCATTTTTGCCCTGGTGATGTTCCTGGTATTCGATATTTCCCAGTCTTCCCTTGGCCCTTATCTGGCAGACACTCTGGTTGCCTGGCTGGAAAGCTTCCAGGGGTGGGTAGGAGAGCTGGTATCCGATGCAGCACCGATTTTGCAGGCGCTGCTGGTTGACGGCGTCATCGGCGGCGTGATTGCAGTCATCGGCTTCCTGCCGCTGGTCATGGTAATGTACTTCCTCATCGCTCTGCTGGAAGACTGCGGCTACATGGCCCGGGCCACCATTGTGCTGGACCCCATCTTTAAGAAAGTGGGCCTTTCCGGCAAGTCCGTTATTCCCTTCGTCATCGGCACCGGCTGTGCTATCCCTGGTGTTATGGCCTGCCGTACTATCCGCAACGAGCGGGAACGTCGTGCAACCGCCATGCTGACCCCCTTCATGCCCTGCGGCGCCAAGCTGCCGGTGATCGCCCTGTTTGCCGGTGCTTTCTTCGCCGATGCATCCTGGGTTGGTACATTGATGTATTTTGTGGGCATCGCCCTGATTCTTCTGGGCGCGCTGCTGGTCAACCGGATTGCCGGTCACAGAAACCGCAAGTCCTTCTTCATCATGGAGCTGCCGGAATATAAGGTTCCTTCTGTAAAGCGGGCATTTCTGGCCATGTGCTCCCGGGGCAAGGCATACATTGTCAAGGCCGGTACCATCATCCTGCTGTGCAACACAATAGTTCAGATTATGCAGACCTTCAACTGGAGCTTCCAGGAGGCGGAAGTGGCCAGCGAATCCATTCTGGCAACCATCGCCAGCCCCATTGCCTATCTGCTGGTTCCTGTTGTGGGTGTGGTATCCTGGCAGCTGGCTGCTGCAGCGGTCACCGGCTTCATCGCCAAGGAAAACGTGGTAGGCACTCTGGCAGTGTGCTATGTAGGATTGGAAAACCTGATCGACACCGAAGAACTGGCCCTGATGGAAGGCGCCGGTGCCGAGGTTGCCGGTGTGTTTGCCATTACGAAAGTAGCCGCATTGGCCTATCTGATGTTCAACCTGTACACCCCGCCCTGCTTCGCCGCATTGGGCGCTATGAACTCGGAAATCAATGACCGGAAGTGGTTCTGGGGAGGCGTGGCGCTGCAGTTTGCCACCGGCTTTACCGTTGCTTACCTG
Source organism: uncultured Oscillospiraceae bacterium (assembly GCA_944387145.1). Classification (GTDB taxonomy): domain Bacteria; phylum Bacillota; class Clostridia; order Oscillospirales; family Oscillospiraceae; genus Faecousia. The sequence continues at coordinate 1,284 of CALXDU010000080.1, forward strand.
GTTTACCAGATCGGCACTCTGATTACCACAGGCAGTCTGGGCGCTGGATTCCTGCCGGGTCTGATTGCGGTGGGTGCCATCGTGGCTGTCATTGTATCTCTGTGCCTGAAGGCAGACCAGAAGCTGTCTGCAGAGTATTCCCTCAGCACGCAGAAGTAAATTTGAGAAAGGAGCAGATCCATGGAGAATTTCATCATTCTGGCAATTGTAGCCGTTATTGTGGCACTCGCCGCCAGATATATCTATAAAGCAAAGAAAAAAGGTGCAAAATGCATTGGCTGTCCCGATGGCTGCTCCTGCTCTTGCGGAAAAAGCGGCGGATGCAGCCAGAAGCAAACATAACGTCTTTCCTCATTCAAACAAAAATCGCTGCCTTCTGTGGATAAAACCATGGAAGGCAGCGTTTTTTCAAGAAGCAGACAGACTTTTCTGGGCTTTGGGATGGTATCCTCGTTTTTTCAGACAGGCATAGTATGCCGGGAACAGGAACAGATCTGCCATCACCCAGGCAGCGGGGCTGGCAAGACATACTGCGCCAAATCCAAAATAGGGCACCAGGCACAGGCCAAAGATACCCCGTGCAATCATCTCCGACACGCCGGCCACCATAGCCAGGTTGGAAAATCCCAGGCCCTGAATGGTAAAGCGCAGCAAATTCACATACAGCAACGGGATGTAAAACACCGCATTCCACAGTAAGAATTGGCGGCTCATGGGCAGAATTACATTGACCGCTTGCGCATCCGTGGAATCCAGGAAAATGGAGCTCAGATTCCCGCCCCAGAAATACAGCACAACCAGGGCCACGATGGAATAGACAACTCCCAGAATGGAGGATGCCCGGACACCGGCGTGTACCCGTTCCGGCTTTCCTGCACCGATATTTTGCCCGGCAAAGGTAGCTGCGGTGGAACCAATGGCATCGAAAGGACAGACCACAAAGAACACCACTTTGCTGCCTGCGGTCATAGCCGCCATGGCGCTGGCTCCCAGGGTATTGACGGCGGTTTGCAGCAGGATGCTGCCGATGGCGGTAATGGAATACTGCAGCCCCATAGGCAGCCCCATGGCAAGAAGCCGCTGAACATAGCTGCGCTCCAGCTTCAGGTCTTCCTTGGTCAGTTTCAGGATTGGGAAATGCTTTGCCATGTACCACAGACACAGAACGCCGGAAATCAGCTGGCTCAGCAGCGTTGCCCAACCGGCACCTGCGACTCCCATGTGAAACGTCACAATAAACACAATATCCAGCACCACATTCAAAAGACTGGAGAAAATCAGAAAATACAGCGGCGTCCGGGAATCCCCCAGAGAGCGAATGATACCCGACAGCAGATTGTACAGCATGGTTGCGGGAATGCCCAGGAAAATCAGGAAAATATAGTCATAGGCATAGGAAAACGTATCTTCCGGCGTATTCATCCACACCAGAAACTGACGGCAAAATACCGTGGTCACCAGCGTAATGACCACTGCGAAAAAGATGCTCAGCCATACCATATTGCCTACAAATTTCCGCAGGCCGTCAAAATCCCTCTGGCCAAACTTCTGGGCCACCGGGATGGCAAAACCGGCACAGATTCCGTTGCACAGTCCCAGCACCAGGAAATTGATGGAGCCGGTGGAACCAACGCCTGCCAGGGCATCCACGCCCAGGAATTTTCCCACCACCACAGTATCCACCATGTTATAAAACTGCTGAAACACCATTCCAAACAACAGCGGCAGCATAAATGACAGCACCAGTTTCATGGGAGAACCGGTGGTCAGATCTTTCATCGGACTATCCGACATCGCAAAACCCTCCTGCGCAAAATCCACGTTGAATTGCACAAGATAGTAGCATTCTTTTTGGTGAATGTCAACAATTATTCTGTACAATTTTTCCGGAATTTGCGGGGGAGGGTTTTGATAAGAATGTAAAATTCCAAGGGTGCAAAAAGCGGCCCTTACTTCCTTTTTCGGTGGATTTTCTGAATCAGACCGATGGTTTGCCCGGACAGGATCACCGTCAGCAGGGAAAAGCCAATCCGGCGCAGGGGGATATAGCTCAGCGACAAGGCCAGAACCAGCAGATCACTGGCAAGATATATCCGTTCAATGGGCTGCTTCGTCAAATGGGACAGGCTCATGGCCAGCGCATCGTCGCCGCTGGTGGCACCTCCTGCACGGACGCACAGACCAGCGCCGATGCCGATAAACATCGCGCCAACGATGGCCGCCAGCAGGGGCATCCGGGCAATTTCCGGCCACAGTGGGGGAAAGCACTCACAAATGGCATAGGCGGAGGCATAGCCGCAGGTGGCAATCAAGGAATAAGCAATAAAATCCTTGCCCAGAGTTTTCCACCCCAGGGCATAGCAGGCTGCATTGAGAATCACACTGGAAATCGCCGGAGAAATCCCCAGCCAGTGGTCAATCAGCAAAATCATTCCAAATACGCCGCCCTCTGTCACCCCGGACAATGCGTGAACATTGTACATGCCAAAGGCCTGGAATGCGGAGGCAAAAAACGCTACCAACACATTCACCGGTTTCAGTTTTGGGACAAAGGACGACAGTTTTCTCATATTTGTAGCTCCCTGAAAAACAGTTTGCTCCATGATATCATGAAATCCGCTTGGCTGTCAAGCTGGTCAGAGCAGGCAACGAACCCGTCGGCGCTGTTCCCTTCCCCCTGGTTCCGGTGCGTCAGTGCAGAACAGGCCATACAAATCCCCGCACCGCTTTTCCAGCTGCCAGTGGGGATGCTCCACTTTTTCCCCGGCGTTGCGCAGCCACCCCCGCTTTTTCTGACCATTCAAAATCTCCCGTCCCCGGCTGTTGAACGCCAGCACCCGGGTATAGGGCACTTCCTGCTGGAGGATTTCCCGGGTAATACCCAAAAATGCGCACATCACCATCCGATCCAGCCGAGTTCTGGTGTAACGCTTGGATTTCACCGCCGTAAGCACTTCTTCCAGGCTGGATTCCCTACGGGATGCGTGCATCAGCTTGCGCCACAGCCCTTCACTGCCATAGGGAAGCTCTTCAAATTCTTCGTCGGTCATGGTGCGAAGCTTTCCCAGCACCGCTCGCTCCCCTGCTGCCAGCGTGTGCAGCGGAGCCTGGGCAAACAGGGAAACCGTCTGTTCCGGGACAAAGGGCTGCCAGGTTTCCCATCCCAGCATCAGAGAACGTACAGCGGTGGCAGAAGGATTTTCCCTGTCAGCAGTTTGGGCATGGTAGCTTCCCTGACGCCGGATGGGAAATACCGTAAGATCCGCATTTTGCCTGCGGATTGCCTTGCAGTACTCCACCGCCAGAATGTCGTTGGGCTGGCGCAGAATGTTTTCCTCACCACCCAGCTCTGCCAGAGCCGCCTGCCGGGCCGCCGGGAAGGAAATTCCTGTTTCCAAGAACTTGCGCAGCACCTGTTCAAATTCCGATGAACACAAAATCTCCGCCGTATGCATTAAAGCTGCTCCGTCGGCGGATTCCGCCCCAAAGCACAACGTATCGCAGACCCGGGACAAAATCTCCACGCCCCCCTGAGCAAAGCCTTCCGCAGAAGAAAGGGACACCGTTACCGGCAGTTCCAAAACCAGGTCTGCCCCGCACCGCTGCGCCGCTTCTGCGCGGATACTTTTGTCCACAAGGGCAGGGTGTCCCCGCTGGACAAAATTTCCGCTCATGGCACACACTACCGCCGTATCCGGCCCAAATTCCTGACGAATCCGGTCAATTTGCTTTTGATGTCCCAGGTGGAAGGGGTTATATTCGCAGATAATCCCGACGGTTTTCAAAATACCCTCTCCTTTTTCCAAAATTTTTCTTCTGAGGGCTTGAGAAATTGAAGAAAATGAAATATAATATCCTTAGCTATGGCTATCATACCACGTTTTTGGCAAAATGAAAATATTTATTTAGGAGGCATCCCCCAATGAACGTTTTGATTATCAATGCCGGTTCTTCCAGCCTGAAGTATCAGCTGATGAATCCCGATACCGGCGTCGTGTCTGCCAAGGGCCTGTGCGAGCGTATCTACATTGACGGCCGTCTGACCCACAATGCCAACGGCAAGAAGATCGTCAAGGACATCCCCATGCCCACCCACTCCGAGGCCATCCAGGCGGTTCTGTCCATCCTGGTTGATCCCGTGGACGGCGTGATCAAGTCCACCGATGAGATCGATGCTGTAGGCCACCGTGTGCTGCACGGCGGCATGGAGTTCTTCGACTCCTGCATCATCAATGACGCAGTCATCGCTGCCATTGAGAAGTGCATCCCCCTGGGCCCCCTGCACAACCCTGCCAACCTGATGGGTATCCGTGCCTGCCAGGCAGTTATGCCCTCCACTCCCCAGGTTGCCGTGTTTGACACTGCTTTCCACATGACCATGCCTCCTGTGGCTTACCGTTACGCCATCCCCACCGAGTACTACCAGAACGACTCCATCCGCCGCTACGGCTTCCACGGCACTTCCCACAAGTATGTCACCAAGCGTGCCATTGAGCTGATGGGCCGCAAGGACATCAAGCTGGTCAACTGCCACCTGGGTAACGGCTCTTCCCTGTCCGCTGTGAAGGACGGCAAGTGCCAGGATACCTCCATGGGCCTGACCCCTCTGGCCGGTGTTCCCATGGGCACCCGTTCCGGCGACCTGGATGCCGCTGTGGTGCAGTTCGTTATGAATAAGTACGGCATGAGCGCTGACGAGTGCCTGAATATGCTCAACAAGAAGTCCGGTGTGCTGGCTCTGAGCGGCGTTTCTTCCGACTTCCGTGACATCGAGGACGGTGCTGCTGCCGGCAACGCCGACTGCGCTCTGGCTCTGGACAAATTCGCCTACGAAGTGCGCAAGTATATCGGCTCCTACGCTGCTGCTCTGGGCGGTCTGGACTGCCTGGTGTTCACCGCCGGTGTAGGCGAGAACTCCGCTTCCATGCGGGCTCGGATCTGCCAGAACCTGGAGTACCTGGGCGTGAAGTTGGACCCCAAGAAGAACAACGTCCGTGGCAAGGAAGCCATCATCTCTGCCGATGATTCCAAGGTTACCGTTTGGGTCATCCCCACCAACGAAGAGCTGATGATCGCTCAGGATACCGCCGAGCTGGTCAACGCTGCCAAGTAATCAAGGAAATACAATGTTCTGTGCCGGAGCCTACGCTCCGGCACAGTTTTTGGGTTAAAGAAATGGTTTGTACCGCTTTTGTACAAACCATTCATCTAATATCTTTGCTTTTTCACCATATGTCTGGCACAGCAGACATTCTAATTCTGATTGGGCAAAACAAGAGCAGGGAACATATTCTGCAGATCATCCAAGACCTGCCCTCGTTCTCCTGCTCTTGTTTCGTACACATCATTCTGCGCCAAAGCAATTACTCATGCTCTGTGCCGCAACATCAGCATCATTTGCAGCGAATCAATTTCACATTGCTCCCTTTCTTTTCAGAACAACAACAATCGTCTGAAGAAGGATTCGCATATCCATGCCAGGCGTCCAACCGGTAATATACTTCATGTCCAGCTTAACAACTTCTTCGAAATCCGTAATCTTACTTCTGCCGCTGACCTGCCACATACCAGTAATCCCTGGACGGAAGGCCGTGCGCGCGCGATGATGGAGCTCATATTTGTTCCATTCATCCAGAGTAGGCGGTCTGGTCCCCACCAGCGACATATCGCCCTTTAGTACATTCCAGAACTGCGGCAGTTCGTCAATGCTCCAGTCCCGAATATAGTTACCGATTCCTTTTTTGATTGTTCCGTCCGGCAGCTGCTTGGCTCCGATAATCCGTGGGTCAAAGTCCAGCTTGAACATCATGCCGTCGGAGACCCGGTTTTTCTCCATCAACTGCTGCTTCTGCTCATCCGCATTCAGGACCATACTGCGAATCTTATACATGGTGAACACTTTACCGTTGCGTCCCACCCGCTGCTGTTTGAACACAACTGGCCCAGGAGACTGTATGTACACAATGGGGCCTACAATCAGCAGGGCGATTATTGCCATTATACTACCCACAACTCCGCCCACAATATCCATGGCCCGCTTGAAAAACGCCTGTCGGAAGGTAACGCTTTTGATTACGCTGGTCAGAACCGGATAGCCGCCGACCTGCTCCACAATCCGTTCCACGCCGGCACTGTCCTCTTCAAAATCCAGCACGCTATGCACCGCAACACCAGCTGCTGCAATTCGATCCACAATGCTCTGCAACTCCGGAATCCAGGTGGTATTGCGTTTGACAATCATCAGTTCATCCACCCAGTTTCGGCATACAAAGTCCTCCATCGTATGGATATTGGCAACAATGGGATAATTTCCAGTGGACGTTTCTTCTGCAGATTCTCCATTCAGCAGTACAACACCTACGATTTTCGACAGGCCATAGCTATTGCGTTCCAGTCTTTCCAGAATGGAAACAATAGATTCCCGTTCTCCTGCAACCAGCATCA
>CALXDU010000081.1 GCA_944387145.1 uncultured Oscillospiraceae bacterium
AACCACGTCATAGCCGAAACGGAAAGCTTCCAGGCTTCCGGTATACAGCGGGATGGACTTGTGTCCGGACAAGCCCACGGTGGTGGGGCCATGCTCGCCGTAAGCGCCGGAGTTGGACAGGGTGTACAGATCCAGCACCCGGATTTTGCCATCCTTGCTGGCACCCAGCCGTACCCGGATTTCCATCTCATGCCGGGGAGAACCGGCAATCTGGGATTCCTCCCGGGTGTAGATCAGCATGGCCGGACGGCCGGTTTTCAGGGTGACGAAGGCAGGATATACCTCACACACCGCCGTCTGCTTGGCGCCGAAGCCGCCGCCGATCCGGGGCTTTTCCACCCGGATTCTGCTCTTGGGAATGCCCAGCGCCCGGGACAGAATCCGGCGGGCATGGAAGACAATCTGGGTGGAGGAAACCACATGCAGCCGTCCATAGCGGTCCATATCCGTGTAAGTACGGAAGGTTTCCATCATGGCCTGGTTGAAAGCTTTGGTATGGTAGGTCCGATCCAGCACAATGTCACAGCTGGCCATCACGCCGTCCACATCTCCATGTTCATCCAGTCCGCTGGCTACCAGGTTGCGCTTGTTATCGCCGCCGACCTGGCAGGGCGGGAACCAATCCTCCTCCGGGTGTACCAAAGTCCCATTATCCTTGGCCTTGCGGAAGTCCAGCACCGGCTCCAGCAGGTCATATTTCACTTTAATCAGCTTTTTGGCTTTTTCCGCCGCCTGTTCCGTTTCTGCGGCAATGATGGCCACCACGTCTCCCACAAAACGCACATGGCGGTCAATAATCAGCCGGTCATAGGGAGAGGGCTCCGGGTACGTCTGACCGGCGATGGCAAACCGGGTCTGGGGCACATCTTCCCAGGTATAAATCCCCACCACATCCGGAACCTTTCTGGCAGCGGTGGTGTTGATCTCCCGGACAATGGCGTTGGGATGGGGGCTTCGCAGCAGCTTTACCACCAGGGCATTGTCGGGAACCACATCCTGGGTATACACCGGCTTGCCCAGCAGCAGCTGCATGGAATCCTTTTTCCGAAAGGACTTGCCTACGGTTTTATACTGTCTTTGTTCCATACCGGCCTCCTTATCCCTTCCGGCTGTCCAGATAGCTGCGGATGCCCCGCAGCTGTCCGTCGTAACCGGAGCAGCGGCACATGTTTCCTGCCAGATAGGCACGGATTTCGTCGTCGGTGGGGTCGGGGATTTCCCGCAGCAGGGCGATGGTGTTCATCACAAATCCGGGATTGCAGAAGCCGCACTGGTCTGCGCCTTGGTCGGCAATGAATCCCACAAAGTCCGCTGCCTCTTCCTGCAGTCCTTCCAATGTCTGGATGCTGTGTCCATCCGCCCGGGCTGCCAGCATGGAGCAGGACAAAATGGGCTTTCCGTCCATCAGCACGGTGCAGAGGCCGCAGTTGGAGGTTTCACAGCCCCGCTTGACGCTGGAGCAGCCGTGATCCCGGAGAAAATCGATCAGCAGAAGGCCCGGGTCAATATGATCTGTCACAGTTCGCCCGTTCAGATTCAGTTTGATTTCCATCAGCTTCTACCTCCCAATTCCACAATGCCCCGCTGGGTCAGAACCCCAGCCAAATGGGTGCGATAGGCTGCACTGCCCCGGAGATTGCTGCCGGTGGGCACGTTCTGGGCAACAAACTCTGCAAAAGCGGCGGCGCTTTCCGGGGTGATTCCGCCATCGAGCAAATGCTTCTCATCCCGCAGCACCACTGCCCGATTGGGCCGGGCGCCGATTACCGCCCGGTACTGTCCTTCCATCCGGGAAACGGCGCAGGTCAGCACCGGGAAGTCAGTACGCTGGTTGCGCATGGCCTGGTAAACGAACTGTCCCGGGGTTTTCTTCACAATCAGGCGTACCAGGATGTCATTATCGTGCTTGGCAGCAGCAAACTCCTCCAGGGGAACCAGGCCGCCCCTGTACAATTCTACGCAGCTGTCCATAGCCAGCAGCTGGGTCAGCACATCAGAAAAGCCAAACCGCCCCCAGATGCTGCCGCCCACCGTGGCCAGATTCCGGAACTGAACTCCCACAATGTCCCGAACCGCAGCTGCCATAGCCCCCTGGGTATACGCATTCAGCCCCGGGTGCAGTTCCAGCTGCCGCAGGGTCACCATGGCGCCGATGGAAAATTGCTCTTCGGTTTCTTCAATGGTGTCCAGCCCCAGGTCGCACAGGTCAATGGCGGTCTGGATGCTGCCTTTGCCCATCTTCATCCAAAGCATTCCGCCGATAATTCGGTTTCTCCGGCTCTGGTTCAGCTCATAAGCCTCTTCCAGACTTTGAACCCGAACATAGTTGCGTATGTTCATCATGGTAAATTCTCCTTACTCGATTCGTGTGCATACTCCTTCTTTTTACATTATACCATGTATCTTGATTTTGAAAAGAGCCAATGTTATAATTTTCATACTGTTTTACGGAAAACTCCCAGGAGAAAGGTGTGCCGCTGTTATGGAAGCCGTGACCCGGATTGTATTTGTGGATGACCAGGGAAAGAAATTTTTTGGAGAAGGGCCTTGCCGCCTGCTGCGGGCTGTGGAGGAAACCGGCTCTCTGCGCAGCGCCGCTGCATCCATGGATATGGCCTACACCAAGGCCCTGAAGCTGTTAAAAAACGCCGAAGCCGCCCTGGGCTTTCCCCTTACAGTGCGTCTGACCGGAGGAAAAGACGGCGGCGGCAGTGTGCTGACTGCCCAGGGAAAGGAGTGGCTGAGGCAGTATGAAGCCTACCGGGATGCCTGTATTCAGGCCAACCGCAGACTGTATCTGGAACACTTTCCGCAGCAGCGGTAAAACGCAGATTCTTTTGTCCGATGGAGAGGAAGGCGAAAAACAAGCGCTTCTTTCCCAACTCCAATCCATGGGGTACAGCTTACAGGAAACTGACGGTGTTTCCGACGATCTGGTTATCGACCTGGATCATCCCTATGGAAATCCCGGCTGTGTCATCCTGGCTTCCGGACTGGGAACACGGTTCGGAAGCAACAAGCTGATGGCTCCCTTTCGGGGGCAGCCCATGATCTGTCGGGCCATCGCCGCCACTGAGGGCATTTTCTCCCGCCGGGTGGTGGTAACCCGGCATCCGGAGGTTATGGAGCTTTGCAAAAAGCTGGATGTTCCGGCTTTGCTGCACGATCTTCCCTACCGCAGCGATACAGTGCGCCTGGGGCTGGAAGCTTTGGGGGATGTGGACGGATGCCTGTTCTGTCCCGGGGATCAGCCATTGCTGAAGCAGCAGACGGTGGCATCTCTGGCTCTCTGGGCGAAAAATGACCCGGACAGCATTCTGCGCCCGGCCTTTGACGGAATTCCCGGCGCACCGGTATTCTTCCCCAAGTGGGCTTTTCCGGAACTAAAAACCCTCCCCACAGGAAAGGGCGGCGGCGTGTTGGCAAAAAAACATCCTGCATCTGTCAAGCTTTTGCATCTTTCCGACGGCGAACAGCTGCAAGACGCCGATACCCCGGAAACCTTGGCATGGCTGGCCCGGCAATAAGAAAACGCCCCTTCGGTTTTCTGCCGAAGGGGCGTACGTTATGTTTCGTTGAAGAACAGCAGCGAAATCCATGTCACCACATTGGAGCCGTATTGGAAATCCAGTCCCCGGCTTTCCAGCATGGGAATCACATTGATACCGTGGCTTTCCACACAGGGATGCATCTTTCCCGGCATCCGGCAGGGCATCCCGTCCAGAATGGCGCAGCGCTCACAAATGGCGCAGGCCTGAGTAGACAGGATGTAGGGATTGACCCCCAGTTCCCGCATGGCGTCCCGAACCTGGTTGGTAATCTTTTCATGCTCGGGCCGGGTGTCCAGGGTTTGCTCGATGCTGCTGATATCCGACACTTCCGTAATCGTTGCAATCATCAGGCAGCTGTCATAGGACAGGCACTTTGCCTTGCAGCTTTCCACTTCTCCCACTCCGGGAGGGCAGGCCCAGGTTTTCCCGTACATGGGGCACTCGTGCTGGCAGATCCAGCGAATCCGGTCGGAAAATTCCAGTTCCTCCGGGCTTAGAAAATCGTAGCTGTACAGGGGCAGTTCGGCAAGCTTCTGTTCCAAGGCTTCACGCTGCATGGCAAGGCCTCCTTGCAAATTTTTCCTTAGTATACCACGGCCTGCATCAAATTTCCATGGTTTCCAAAAAAATCTCCCCTTTGCACCATATAGCCAATTTTTTGGAGAAATTTTCGGAAAAACCATAGATTTTCTTTGACGGAAGGCTCTGGCTCTGTTATAATAAAAAGCTGAGAAATTGGAGGAATTGCCTATGAGAATGAGAAGAATGCGCAACTTAGAGCCCCGAATGGAAAAATGCGCCGCCTACCGGCTTGAAGAGCCTGCCCTGCGCAAAGGCTCCTGGAAAAGTCTGAAACCCGATGCCACCGCTCTGTGGGTGGAAGTGGGCTGCGGAAAGGGAAAATTCACCGCCGAAACCGCCCAGGCCAATCCCGACGTACTGCTGATTGCCGTGGAGCGCTGCCGGGAAGCCATGGTAGTTGCCATGGAAAAAGCCCAGGCCCTGGGACTGACCAATGTATTCTACATCGACATGGATGTGGCAGCCATTGAGGATATTTTTGCCGCCGGAGAAATCGACCGGCTGTTTATCAACTTCCCCGACCCCTGGCCCCGGAAGAAAAATGCCAAACGCCGTCTGACCCACCGCAGCTTTCTGGACAAGTACTGCCGGGTGGTGCGGGAAAACGGCGAAATCCACTTCAAAACCGACAACGCTCCCCTGTTTGAGTACAGCGTGGAGGAGTTCTCCGCCTGCGGTCTGGAGGTCAAAAAACTGACCCGGAATCTGCACAAGGACGGCATCGTGGGCATTATGACCGGATACGAAGAAAAATTCCACGCTCTGGGTACGCCCATCAACCGCTGTGAAGTGGTCTGCAAGCCTTTCCAGCTGCCCGCCGAAGAAAAGAAGACGGAATCCGAGCAGGAATAACCCAGGCGGAAAGGAGAGGTCCCTATGTACTATTTCGCAGGCAGCTGCGATGTTGCCGTCATTGGCGCAGGCCATGCCGGTATTGAAGCGGCTCTGGCCGCCGCCCGGCTGGGACTGCACACCATTCTGTTTACCATCAATCTGGATGCGGTAGGCAACATGCCCTGCAATCCCGCCATCGGCGGCACCGGCAAAGGCCACCTGGTACGGGAGCTGGATGCCCTGGGGGGCGAAATGGGTGTTGCTGCCGACCACAGCTGCATCCAGTACCGGATGCTCAACCAGGGCAAAGGCCCGGCAGTGCACTCTCTCCGAGCCCAGGCCGACCGCCGCCGGTATCAGCAATATATGAAGCACGTTCTGGAACTTCAGGAAAATCTGGAACTGAAACAGGCCCAGATTGTGGAAGTTTACACCCAGGATGGGAAGGTGTCCGGCCTGCGCACCCTGCTGGGTGCCGAGTACGATGCCAAGGCCGTCATCATCGCCACCGGAACTTACCTGGACAGCACCATCATCACCGGTGAAAGCGTCATTCCCTCCGGTCCCGACGGCATGCACCCCAGCGTAGGGCTGGCGGACAATCTGCGGTCTCTGGGGCTGAACCTTCGCCGGTTCAAAACCGGTACCCCTCCCCGGGTCAACCGCCGCAGCATTGATTTTTCCAAAATGGAACTGCAGCCGGGAGACGAGCAGGTGGAGCCTTTCTCCTTCCGGACGGAGCACAAGGTCAACAATTCCGCCGTGTGCTATCTGACCTACACCAACGAGAAAACCCACGAAATCATCCGGGAGAATCTGCACCGCTCCCCCATGTACGACGGCACCATTTCCGGTGTAGGCCCCCGGTACTGTCCCAGCATTGAGACGAAAATCGTCCGCTTTGCCGACAAGCCCCGGCATCAGCTGTTCATTGAGCCCTGCGGTCTGAACACCGAGGAAATGTACATTCAGGGTCTGTCCTCCAGCCTGCCCGAGGATGTCCAGCTTGCCATGCTGCACACCATTGCAGGGCTGGAACACGCAGAAATGATGCGCCCGGCCTATGCCATTGAATACGAATGCGTCAATCCTACCCAGCTGCTGCCCACCCTGGAAACCAAGGTGGTTTCCGGCCTGTACGGTGCCGGTCAGTTCAACGGCACCTCCGGCTATGAGGAAGCCGCTGTCCAGGGACTGATTGCCGGAATCAATGCCGCCCTGAAAATCCAGGGCAAAGAACCTCTGATTCTGACCCGGGATACCAGCTACATCGGCACCCTGATTGACGATCTGGTGACCAAGGGCACGGAAGAGCCTTACCGGATTATGACCAGCCGGTCGGAATACCGGCTGCTGCACCGGCAGGACAATGCCGACCAGCGGCTGACCCACATCGGTGCTGCCATCGGCCTGGTGCCGAAGCAGCGGCTGGAACAAGTGGAAGAAAAATATCGCCTGGTCCGCCAGGAAGTGGCCCGTCTGGAAGGCAGCGGTGTTCCCGCTTCCCCGGAGCTCAATGCCATGCTGGAAGCAAAGCAAACCGCGCCGGTGGCCAATTCGGCCCGGCTGGCCGACCTGCTGCGCCGGCCCCAGGTAACCTACACCGACATTGCCCCCTTTGATGCCCAACGGCCGGAGCTTCCCGCCGCCGTTACCGAAGAGGTGGAAATTCAGATCAAGTATTCCGGGTATCTGGCCCGGCAGGAAAAGCAGGTAGCAGAATTCAAGAAAGAAGAATCCCGCCGCCTGCCGGAAGATCTGGACTACCGGGCCATCAAGGGTCTGCGGCTGGAAGCCCAGGAAAAGCTCTGTGCCATCCGGCCCATGTCCATCGGCCAGGCAGGGCGCATCTCCGGCGTCAGTCCGGCAGACATTGCGGTGCTGCTGATTTATCTGGAACAGCAATAGCAAAACGGGCGGCCAAAATGGCCGCCCAACGTTTTTACTATAGCAGAAGTCGCCGGGAAATGTCAATGCTTCTTCGGAGGAATCGCCGGAAATCTGTGTTTTATACAATCTGATTTTTGGTATTTTGTATAGGATTGCCTCTTGTAATTGGCAAAAAACTGTGATATCTTATAGGCACAAAGAAGAGACACCAATACACGGTATCCTTCTTAAACAGCTTCTTTTCCAGAGTTTCAATTGACAAAGAAGTAAATTTTTCAAGTGTTACAAGAGCATATTGAAAACCGCATTCCCAGAAACATTACCAAGTCGGTTGTCAACAATCAGTTTTCAGAGGTCTCCAAAATTCGATTTTCAACAGAAGTTTCCTAAGTAGTTACCACATTTGCTCTTTCCCTTCGGTTTCTTTACAGTGCCAAAGCCGGATATCAAGTTGGTTTTCCAAAAGGATTCCACAGATTGATCATCAAAGGATGACTTCGGATGTGCACACAAACTGAATGATCAATTTCGGTTTCCTCATTTGGATGTTCCAAAGTTGATTATCACGGATTGGCTGCCAAACAGTATTCTCTGAGAACGCAATCAAAAAAAGAGAAAATGTCGATTGAAATGGATGGAATCTAAGCTGATGCAGACGATCTTTCGATCAGAAATCCCACTTATAAGAGCATCTCGCTGAAGAGATTGAAGAAGAAGTCATAAGTTTTTGTGGAGAAAAAGTTGGATCAGAAAGATATCGTCTAATCCGTAGAAAGAGAGGTTAACCAATGATGTTAGATACTAAGAGTGAACAGAAATG
>CALXDU010000082.1 GCA_944387145.1 uncultured Oscillospiraceae bacterium
TATTGGCAGCCGCCAGTCGGAACGCACCGTTGTGTAAAACCCCAGCGTAGTTCAGAAACCCAACCCAGCGGCCTCCCACTGCGCTTTGAAAGGAGCTCAGCAGCACCCGGAGCATGGGCACCAGCGTAAAAATCAGCGCTCCCACCAAACTGGGCAGAAGAAACGCCCAGAAAATCCAGATTTTCCCAAATCCCCCACGCTGCTTCCTTTCCACCCGGTTTCCTCCTATTTTTGTCGTTCCAATCAGTGTACCTCTGTTCGCTCTAAACAGTCTCTAAAGGGAGGCGGAAAACACGCCGCTGGCCATGTGGAAATGCGGCTATGGGAAAGAAGAAAAAATTTGCCATTTTCGCAAAACCGTGTTATAATGGGCCTGCCGGATATGCAGACCGTGTCTCAAACCCGGACTGCTATCTCTGAATTGGAAACGGAGGAACATAACCATGACCCAATGGCTTAAAAACGCAATCTTCTATGAAATCTATCCCCAGAGTTTTGCCGACAGCAATGCCGATGGTATCGGTGATTTTCAGGGCATTATCGACCATCTGGACTACATTCAGGATTTGGGCTGCAACGCCATCTGGATGAACCCCTGTTTTGATTCTCCTTTTCACGATGCCGGTTATGATGTTGCCGACTATCGCAAGGCCGCGCCCCGCTATGGTACCAACGCGGATCTGAAACGGCTGTTTGATGAAATCCACAAGAGGGGTATGCACATATTGCTGGATTTGGTTCCCGGACATACCTCCTGGGATCACCCCTGGTTCCGAGAATCCATGAAGCCCGAGAAAAATGCATTTTCCGGCCGCTACATCTGGACCGATGACGCCTGGAAGGGTTTTGACGGTGTGGGCAGCATCGCGGGCTCTCTGCGGGGTATCAGCCAGCGCAACGGCTGTGTGGCTGTAAACTTCTACAGCAATCAGCCCTGCCTGAACTATGGTTTCTATGAAATCACCGACCCTGCCTACCAGGTACCTGCGGACCATCCCGACGCTGTGGCAACCCGGGAAGCCATCAAGGATGTGATGCGGTTCTGGCTGGATATGGGTTGTGACGGTTTCCGGGTGGACATGGCCGGTTCTCTGGTGAAAAATGACCCGGAGCAGAAAGGAACCATTGCTCTGTGGCAGAACTTCCGGGAATTTCTGGACGCTGAGTACCCGGAGGCGGCCATGGTTTCTGAATGGAGCCAGCCTGACCGCAGTCTGGAAAGCGGCTTCCACATGGACTTCATGCTGCACTTTGGCCCCAGCCATTACACCGACCTATATCACGGGGATCACCCCTATTTCTCCCGGGAAGGCAAGGGAAATGCAAAGGCATTTGTGGATTACTACCGCAAATGCTACGAGCCCACCAATGGCAAAGGCATGATCTGCATGCCTTCGGGCAACCATGATATGGAGCGCATGACCAACTGGCTGGACGCAGAGGAAGCAAAAATTGTGTTCGCCTTCCTGCTCTCTCTGCCCGGGGCGCCCTTCCTGTACTATGGTGATGAAATCGGCATGCGGTATCTGCATGGTCTTACCTCCGTAGAGGGCGGATATATACGCACCGGCACCCGCAGCCCCATGCAGTGGAACCGTGGACTGAACGCAGGCTTCTCCGCAGCGAAACCGGAAGATCTGTATATCCCCATTGACCCGGACAAAAACCGGCCGAATGTTCAGGAGCAAATGGAAGATCCCCAGTCTCTATACCACGAGGTCAAAAAGCTCATTGCCATTCGCCAGGCAAATCCGGTGCTGCAAAGCGAGGCAAAGATTGAATTTGTCTATTGCGAAGAAAACGCCTATCCCCTGGCCTACCGCCGGATTGATAGCAGCGGCAGCATCCTTGTGGTGCTGAATCCCGCTTCCCGGGAAGTTTCCTTCCCCTACGAAGGCAAGCTGGGGGACGTACTGTACCAGAACGGCGGAGCGCTGAAGCTGGAAGCCGGACTGCTGACCATCCCAGGGCAAACCGCTGTTTTTGTCTGGGAAGTGTAAGATTCGTTTCTGCAATAACAAAAGGGCATCCAAAACTTTGGATGCCCTTTTTTGTATCTTTCTTTGCGGCCCCGTCTGTGAGCTTTACAGCTCTTTCAGCACAGCCAGCAGGAACTTCCAGGTACGCTCCACAGAGCCGATTTCCAGCCTCTCCCGGCTGGTATGGACATCGTACATCTGCGGTCCGATGCTGACACAATCCAGATCCGGCAGCTTCTGGCTGAGCAGACCACATTCCAGTCCTGCATGCAGCGCAATGACCTGAGGCTCCGTGCCGAACAGTTCCTTGTACACCCGCACCATGGTATCGCGCAGGTTGGATTCCTTCCGGAATTCCCAAGCCGGATACTCTCCGGACTGGCTATAGCTGCCATCAAACATCTCTGCCAAAGACTTCAGCTGCTCCAGCAGCTCCACCTTCTCGGCGTTGACGCTGCTGCGTACTGCGCTGGTGGCAGTAAAGCGCTCGCCCAGCTTCACAACGCCCAGATTCAGGCTGGTCTGCACCAGTCCAGGGATGTCCTGACTCATGGTCTGCACCCCATTGGGATGGGAGCAAAGCAGGCTGATAATCTTGGCAGTGGACTCGGTAGACAGTGCGTTGCCGCCCAGAGCGTCCACATCATAAGCCTGAATCACCGCATCCGGCTCGTCGTACTTCTCCCGGATTTCTGCCTGCAGTTCTTCTGCCACGGTGTTGATCCGCTCCAGGTGCATGCCCATCGCCACCAGCGTTGCCTGGCAGGAACGGGGAATGGCATTGTCCTTGGCGCCGCCGGCCAGAGTAGTCAGACACAGGGGCATCAATTTCTGAATCCGGGACATGAATTCGCCCATAACCTTGTTGGCGTTGGCCCGGTTCTTGTCAATTTCCGTACCGGAATGACCGCCCTGCAGGCCGTCAACCACCAGCCGGATACAGGGGCCGTAAACAGCCCGCCGCTCCACCGGCAGAGAAATAGCGGCAGTTGCGCCGCCGGCACAGGAGACGGTGAAAACGCCCTCCCCTTCCGAATCCATATTCACCAGACGGCGGCCGCTGAGAGAGGACAGATCGATGGAATTTGCTCCCAGCAGACCGATTTCCTCATCGGTGGTAATAATCACTTCCAGCGGCGGATGGGGGATGGTGGGATCGGCAAGCACAGCCAAAGCCATTGCCACCGCGATACCGTTATCGGCGCCCAGGGTTGTACCCTTGGCAAACACCATCTTGTCATCATGGGTAATATCCAGGCCCTGCGTGGCCATGTCAATGTCGCAGTCGGCATCCTTCTCACAGACCATATCCATATGGCCCTGAAGCATTACCGGCAGATGGTCCTCCATACCGCAGGTACCATCGGCAAAAAGGATGACGTTGTTCGATTCATCCTGAATATATTCAAGGCCATGTTCCTTCGCAAAAGACACCAGATAATCGGAAATCATTTTGGTATTCCGTGAGCCATGAGGAATGGCACAAATTTGCTCAAAATAATCAAATACAGATACCGGTTCCAAACCTGCCAGTCTTTTGGTTTCCATAGCAGACACTCCTTCTTCATAGATTGTTCTGGGATATTTTACCACGCTTCTCAGAAAAAATCTACCCAAAGTCTAGGCAAATTACCCCGGGGTCTTCGGTAAATCCTGCCCAAAAAATTGGGTTAATACCGGTTTCAAAGTAAAAACTTTACAAATTGGACACAAAAAAGGCCACGGACAAATCCGTGGCCTTTCGGCATGCACAATTACACCAGGCTCAGTGCCAGGGTCAGCAGAACCCAGACAATGGCGATCCACTTGGTGGAAGAAGCCAAAACCTGATCCAGGCCGCCCTTCTTGTTCTTGCTCAGGTAAGAGTCGGAAGCGCCGGTCAGCGCGCCGGACAAGCCAGCCTCCTTACCGGACTGCATCAGAACAACAACGATCAGCGCAACGCTGCAGATAGCCTCCAGAACGATGAGAATGGTCTCAAAAACGCCCATGAAATGTAACCTCCCTCCGCCAGATTCGCCCAAAGCGAATGGTAAATGGCTCACAGAAAAGCTGGAGCTTCACAATAGCCCATATAGTATAGCACAGGCTTTCCTAAATTTCAAGGGGAAAACGATATTTTTCCCAGTTTTCTCCCCGGCAGCCTTATTTCTGCACCCAGTTTCCGGTGGCCAGGCAGTTCAGATAGCTCTCAATAAAGGGGTCCAGGGCACCGTCCATGACGGCGTTGACATTGGAAGTTTCGCAGCCGGTACGGGTATCCTTCACCAGGGTATAGGGCATGAACACATAGTTGCGGATCTGGCTGCCCCATTCGATCTTCTGCTGAACGCCCTTGATGTCGGAAATCTTGTCCAGGTGCTCCCGTTCCTTGATTTCCACCAGCTTGCTGCGCAGCATACGCAGACAGGTTTCCTTGTTCTGGAACTGGCTGCGCTCGGTCTGGCAGGACACCACAATGCCCGTTGCCTTGTGAATCAGACGGACAGCGGAAGAGGTTTTGTTGATGTGCTGACCGCCGGCGCCGGAGGAACGGAAGACCTGCATTTCGTAATCTTCCGGACGGATCTCCACGTCCTGGCTGTCATCTTCAATATCGGGAATGACTTCAATGGCAGAGAAAGAAGTCTGACGACGGGCGTTGGCATCAAAGGGAGACACCCGCACCAGACGGTGAACGCCGTTCTCGCCCTTCAGGAAGCCGTAGGCGTTTTCGCCTTCGATCAGGATGTCCGCAGACTTCAGGCCCGCTTCGTCCCCTTCCTGGTAGTCCATAATCTTATAGGTAAAGCCGTGACGCTCTGCCCAGCGGGTGTACATCCGGTAGAGCATCTGGCACCAGTCCTGGGCTTCGGTACCGCCGGCACCGGCGTGGAAGCTCATCAGTGCGTTGTTCTTGTCATAGTGGCCGGTGAGCAGGGTTTCCAGCCGGCAGGACTCCATGTTCTCTGCCAGAGCTTCATACCCTTCCTTCAGCTCCTCCAGCATGGAGTCGTCGTCTTCCTCCGCAGCCATTTCGCAAATCGTCATCAGGTCATCCCAGGCTGCCAGCATTTTCTCGTAACGCTCCACCTTGTTCTCCGCCTGCTTGGTTTTCACCACGATCTTCTGGCTCTTCTCCGGGTCATCCCAGAAGCCAGGGGCTTCCTGCATGGCGTGGAGCCGCTCCAGTTCGTTGCGCAGCCCTTCCAGATTCAGGGAATCTGCCAGGCCCTCCAAAGCGGGGCGGCAATCGTTCAGCTTCTGCTTATAAACGTCAAATTCAATATTCATACCACACGTCTCTCATTTCGTAAAATTGCATATTTGGCTTTATTATAGCGAAAGTTTCCAATTCTGTAAAGGGGGAATTTGGACTTTTTCCGAAAAGCCGCCGTTACTGCTCTTTGGGCCGCTTGTACCGGCCCTTTGGCTCCCACTCCGGCAAGGGATAGCGCTGCATGGCGCCGAAAATCCGCTCCTTCAGATCCGGGTAAGTCTGGCTCAGCTGGAAAATCAGCTGCTTGACCTCCTCCCGCTTGGTGGTCTTGTCCACAGGACAGCGGTTGGTCAGAACCGGAAGATTCTGACGGGAAGCAAAGTTATCAATGGTCTTTTCGTGGATGTACAGCATGGGGCGAATCTGGATAATGCCGGTTCTGTCCAGGTTGGTCACCGGCTGGAAGCAGCTGATTCTTCCTTCAAACAGCAGCGACATCACGAAGGTTTCCACTGCGTCGTCATAATGGTGTCCCAGGGCCAGCTTATTGAAGCCCCGTTCCACAATGGCCTGGTTCAGCGCCCCCCGGCGCATTTTGGCGCACATGGAGCAGGGATTCTTCTCCTTCCGGTAATCGAAAATAATCGGCCCGATTTCTGTTTTAATTATTGTATAGGGTACCTGCATCTGACTGCACAGCTGCTCGATGGCGCTATAGTCCATCCCCAGACCCATATCGATGGTGATGGCTTCCAGTTCAAAGGGGTGGCTGAAATACTCCCGCAGCCCTGCCAGCAGCTGCAGCAGCACCAGGGAGTCCTTTCCTCCGGAAACGCCCACTGCGATTTTGTCCCCGGTTTCAATCATATGGTAATCGTCCACACACCGGCGGACCAGGCCCATAAGCTTCTGCATGGTTGTAATTCCTCCTGAAATCGTCAAAAATAGCATGTGAGAAAACAGGAGCATTCAAGAGCATTTTGGAGCATTCAAGAGTTAATTCCGGTTTTCACAATTTTCAGCAAAATGAGTGTTGACATTTGATTTTTTATATGGTATAAAATTCAAGCGTCTTGGAGTATTGTACTGCAAGCGCCCTGAAATGTCAAAATATTTTATCCAAATTGGAGGAAACCATAATGTCCACTACTCTGCTGAAGAAGGAGACCCTGGAGCGCAAGTGGTATGTTATCGACGCTGCCGGCAAGCCCCTGGGCCGTACCGCCGTTATCGCCGCTAACCTGCTGCGCGGCAAGCACAAGGCCGACTTCACCCCCAATGTTGACTGCGGTGATTTCGTAATTGTCATCAACACCGACAAGGCTATTCTGACCGGCAAGAAGCTGGAGCAGAAGAAGTACTACCGCGTGTCCGGTTGGATCGGCGGCCTGAAGGAAACCAAGGCCCGCGACATGATGAACACCCGTTCCGACTATGCCATGGAGCTGGCTGTGA
Source organism: uncultured Oscillospiraceae bacterium (assembly GCA_944387145.1). Classification (GTDB taxonomy): domain Bacteria; phylum Bacillota; class Clostridia; order Oscillospirales; family Oscillospiraceae; genus Faecousia. The sequence goes on from CALXDU010000082.1 coordinate 6,634, forward strand.
AGGGCATGCTGCCCAAGAACACTCTGGGCAAGCACGCTCTGACCCGTCTGCATCTGTACAAGGGCGCTGAGCACCCCCACGCTGCCCAGAAGCCCGAAGCCTGGACCCTGGACTAATTTGGAGGTAACTTAGAATGTACGAAAGCAAGAAGAAGTATTTTTACGGCACCGGCCGTCGTAAGTCCTCCGTTGCCCGTGTTCGCGTTTACGAGAACGGCACCGGCTCCATCATCATCAACGGCCGTGATATCGACGACTACTTTGGTCTGGAGACCCTGAAGCTGATCGTTCGTCAGCCCCTGGTCACCACCGACATGCTGGGCAAGGTTGACATCGTTGTCACCGTCGCCGGCGGCGGCGTTTCCGGCCAGGCCGGCGCTATCCGTCACGGCGTTTCCCGTGCTCTGGTCACCCTGAACCCCGAAAACCGTGCCGCTCTGAAGGCTGCCGGCTTCATGACTCGTGACCCCAGAATGAAGGAAAGAAAGAAGTATGGCCTCAAGGCAGCCCGTCGCGCTCCGCAGTTCAGCAAGAGATAATCAGCTGTTCAAACTGTATCAAAATGCTTCAAAAAGCCCGGAAAATCAAGGTTTTCCGGGCTTTTCCTATGCCCTGAATGGCTGATATAGTTTGAAGAAGTTTGATGTAACGAGACCCATTTTAACACAATTTTTAGTGGTTACCAAGTGGATAACCGGCAAAAAACAGGCTAAAAAGAGGGCCAAGTGGTTACCAAATAGGATAACCGAAGGCCGTTTTTTGCCCTTTGGAGAGGTGACTTTTTCTTCTCCTTCATCGACCATTTTCATCTGATTAGTTTGAGATAATTTGACCTAATTTGAATACAACAGAATAAATCTAATCGCCAAGCGCTCAGTATTTTTCTACTGGGCGCTTTTTGCGTTTCCGGGGAATTTCATTCCGGG
>CALXDU010000083.1 GCA_944387145.1 uncultured Oscillospiraceae bacterium
AGGCATGGAATAAGTCTGAAAATACAGGGTGTATCTGGATAACACCCACACGCCCGTATAAATCTTGAAACAGGCATATGAGCAGGAACTGCTGTCTACGAAGTACGCAGGACAAACAGATTATATGCTGGAGGGGGAAGAGGCCCAACGGGTACATCCACAGACCGTTCTGGCAGCTGGGGATTGGAAGTTTGAAATTGAACTGAAGCAAGCAGATTGGGAAATGGTGGAATTGCTGAGCGATTCCATTTCTGCCAAGGCGCTGGTAACGCGTGTAGGGGAAAAGGAGTACGAATTGACAGAAGCTGTGGAGACCATCACCATTACATCCATTCAGCTTCGTCCCTTGGGGATAACGGTTGCATTTGAAAAGCCGGAACCGGTGGAGACATTCGATTGTATTTACTTGAATGTGAATCAGTTTTCAGCGGCAGATCAACGGAATTCTTCCGATGAAAATGATTTGTTTCTGATGATGAATGACGGAACAAAAGTAGAGTTCCACCAGACCATGGGCGCAAAAGAAACGGCATATCTGCGATCCGACAGTCCGATTGTTCTGTCGGAAGTGGACTATCTGCATTTGTCCGGCGGAGTGAAGATTGCAGTAGTGGAACCTGCACCGTAATTTTCAAATAATCGGCATTTCAGAAAAGGAAAAATAAAGGAGCTTGCCGCCGGCAAGCTCCTTCATCTATGTACTTAGTGGTTCTCGATCCATTCGTTGACCTTGGTCTTGGCCAGACGCTTGATATCCTCGGTGGGATAAATAGAAGCCTCGCCGCCGACGACATGCAGGAAGTATAGGCCTTCCGGAGTCTGGTACAGATTTTCCTCGTAACCGGCAGGATCACCAAAGGTGCCGCTGGCGTATGCCTTGATCAGAGTAGCGGTTTCGGTATCGTACTCCTTCTTGCAGATGATCTTCTTCATGGGATTGAACCTCCTTTCGTTGACTTCGTATTGGGTCAGGAATTATTATACATCTTTCTGTGCGGAAATCAATACCTTTCCGGGAAATATCCAAAGAAAACCGAAAAGATTGGAGAAAGAATCAATTTTAAACCGTTGAGTAGTCAAAAAATTGTGTGCAATCTATACAATTTGTGAGAAAAGTTTTCCGAAACTTTACCTTGCCAGAATGTGCTCCCGATGGTATGATACAAAATTGAGGTGAGTATATGCGAGATTTTCCAATTTTCTCCACAGAAACGGGAGTTTCCAGTTTGACTTTGAAGGAGATACCCTATAAGAAGCAGGCCTATATTCGGATTCAGGATGTGCAGCCCGGGACGCTGCAGGAGCATCTGCGAGAATGTGTGCAGTTCTGTAAAGCAGCCGGAGCAGAACACATCTTTGCCGCTGGGCATCCGGAGCTGGAGCATTTTCCGCTGCATACCGCCATCTGGAAAATGCAAATCACAGCCTGGGTGGATCAGCAGAAACTGGAAAATCTGTTTCCGGTGACGGAAGCCACAGCAGAATCCTGGCGAGGGCATTATAATCGACTGATGGCACAGGTGGATAACACGGCTACCCTGGAAGCACGGGATGTACCTAAATTGTACACTGGTGCTTACTTTGTTCACCATCAGGGGGAACTTCTGGGAATTGGCTGGTTGGAAGATACCACACTGCTGGCGGTGGCGGCGGTCAAACCCGGAGCTGGAGAACGGGTAATGCATACGCTGATGTCGTTAGTGGAGGGGGCGCAGATGGAGCTGGAGGTAGCCTCCACCAATACCCGAGCGATACGGCTATATGAAAGGCTGGGCTTTCTCAAAACCGGGGAGCGCTCCCGCTGGTATCGGGTGGATTCCTTGTTGAAGTAAAAAGTACATGTTTTCCTGAGAAGATGTGGAAAAATAAAAATGTAATCCTGTATAGGAAAAAGACTTGACATCGTGCGGCGTGTATGCTATAATGCCCCAGTGTTAAGGAATCCTACTTTACGGAGAGATGGCTGATGGACGCATTGGAACTGGTTTTGCTGTATGATTATTACGGCGGCCTGCTGACCCAAAGGATGCAGGAATGTTTTGAAATGCGTTACAATCAGGACTTGTCTCTGGGGGAAATCGGCCAGATTCTGGGAATCAGCCGCCAGGGTGTCCATGACAATCTGAGCCGGGCGGAAGCCCTGCTGCGGAACATGGAGGAAAAGACCGGCTGTGTGCGCCGGGATCGCAGCTGCCGCAAAGCAGTGCGGAGCATCCTGGAAGCGGCACGGCCGCTGCTGACCCATCCAGATGAGAATGTTTCAGCCCCGGCGCAGAAGATTCTTTCCATTGCCCGGGAACTTGAGGAGTAACTATGGCATTTGAAGGCTTAACTGAGAAAATTTCCGCCACCTTCAAAAAGCTGCGCGGCAAAGGCCGCCTGAAAGAAGCAGACGTAAAAGAAGCCATGCGGGAAATCCGAATGGCACTGCTGGAAGCGGATGTCAGCTATAAGGTGGTAAAAGACTTTGTCAAGTCCGTCACGGAGCGCTGTGTCGGCGCAGATGTGCTGGAATCCTTGACGCCTGCCCAGATGATTGTCAAAATCGTCAATGAAGAGCTGTGCAAGCTCATGGGCAATGATACCAAGCACCTGAACATCAACCCCAACGGCCCCACTGTGGTGATGCTGGTGGGTCTGCAGGGTGCCGGTAAAACCACCAACGGTTCCAAACTGGCAGGACTGCAGAAGCGGCAGGGGAGAAATCCGCTGCTGGTAGCCTGCGATATTTATCGCCCCGCTGCCATTGAGCAGCTGAAGGTCTGCGGCGAAAAGCTGGGCATCCCGGTTTTTGAACGGGGAACCCAAGACCCGGTTCAGACGGCGAAGGAAGCAGTCCTCTATGCCCGCCAGCGGGGATATGACATGGTGTTCCTGGATACTGCCGGTCGGCTTCACGTGGATGAAGCGCTGATGAACGAGCTGAAGAACGTCAAGGCAGCGGTCAAACCGGATGAGATCATGCTGGTGGTGGACGCCATGACCGGTCAGGATGCTGTCAATGCGGCCCAGAGCTTCAACGAGTGGCTGGATATTGATTCCGTCATGCTCAGCAAGCTGGATGGTGATGCCCGGGGCGGTGCAGCTCTTTCTGTTAAGGCTATTACCGGTAAGCCCATCAAGTTTGTGGGTATGGGCGAAAAGCTGGAGGACATTGAGCCCTTCCACCCGGATCGGATGGCAAGCCGTATCCTGGGCATGGGCGATGTGCTGAGCCTGATTGAAAAGGCGGAAAAGGCCTACGATGCCAAGAAAGCCGCCGAAATGGAGCAGAAGCTGAAAACCAATCGCTTTACCCTTCAGGATTTCTATGACCAGATGGTGCAAATGAAATCCATGGGTTCCATGGAAGAGCTGCTGGCCCAGATGCCCGGCGGCGCCAACCTGAAGGGCGTCAAGCTGGACGAGAAGGCCATGGCTCACACCGAAGCCATCATCCTGTCCATGACTCCCAAGGAGCGGGAAAAGCCGGAAATCATCGGTGCCAGCCGGAAAAAGCGGATTGCTGCCGGTGCCGGTGTCCGGGTGGAGGATGTGAACAAGCTGCTCAAATCCTTCGAGCAGATGCGCAAGCTCATCAAGCAGTTCTCCGGCCCTGGTATGGGAAAGAAACTGAAGCGGATGCGGGGCCTTGGCGGCTTCGGCGGAGGTTTCCCGGGACTTTAATTGGTTCGCTGAAAGCAAATTGCTTTGCGATATAGATTCAGAAAAATTTTGGAGGTGAAACTCTCATGGTTAAGATCAGACTGAGAAGAATGGGTGCTAAGAAGGCTCCTTACTACCGTATCGTTGTTGCTGACGCCCGTTCTCCCCGTGACGGCCGCTGCATCGAGGAGATTGGCACTTACAATCCCCTGACCGAGCCTGCTACCATCACTGTCGATGCCGAGAAGGCTCAGACCTGGATCAAGAACGGTGCACAGCCCACTGACACCGTCCGCGGCCTGCTGAAGAGCGCTGGCGTGCTGTAAGATCCTTAAAGGAGAATTCCGCGATGAAAGAACTTTTGCTGTATATGGCAAAAAATCTGGTGGATGATCCTGAGGCAGTTACCGTTACCGAAATCGATAACGAGGACGGCAAGGTGCTGGAGCTGCGTGTTGCCGAAGGTGACATGGGTAAGGTGATCGGCCGCCAGGGACGGATCGCCAAAGAGATCCGTACCATTATTAAGACTGTTGCCCAGCGCACCGGCGAGAAGGTCACGGTCGAAATCGTAGATTGACGATGATGCGTGACGATTCCGTCACGCATTTTTCGTTGCCCAATATAGATTAGGAGCGTACAATATGAAACTCCCATTGATTGAAGCTGGTGAAATTGTCACCACCCACGGTGTCCGGGGTGAGGTAAAGGTGCTGACCTTCCTGGATGACCCTCAGATGCTGTGCGAATTTGATCGCTGCTGCATCGATCATACAGAATATACCATGGAGTCTGTCCGTGTACAGAAAACCTGCAACCTGGTAAAGCTGAAAGGCATCGATACCATGGAAGAAGCCCAGGCTATGCGGGGGAAAGTATTAAAGCTGTACCGGGAAGACATTGATGATGATATCATTTTCGCCGCCGAGCTGGTGGGTGTGGAAGTCTACGCCGGGGAAGAAAAAATCGGAGCCATTACCCAGGTGCTGGACTATCCCGGAAACAGTGTATATGTGGTCAAAGGCGAATACGAATATATGATTCCTGCGGTTAAGGAATTTGTTTTGTCCACCAGTTTGGAAGAAAACCGGATGCAGGTGAAGCTGCTGGAAGGGATGCGCACCGATGAGGATTGATATTCTGACCCTCTTTCCCGATACCCTGGGGGATGTGTTGTCGGAGAGTATCCTGGGTCGGGCCCAGGAGCGGGGCTTTATTCAGATTAACGCCCACCAAATCCGGGATTATACCGCCAGCAAACAGAACCAGGTAGACGACTATCCCTACGGCGGCGGTCGTGGCGCCATTATGCAGGCGGACCCGCTGTATCGGTGCTGGGAGGCGGTGTGCGATGAGGCAGGAGGACCGGTGCATACCATTTACCTGTCCCCCTGTGGTCATACCTTCAAACAGGCCGATGCCATCCGTTTGAGTAAGATGGACAATCTGATTTTGGTTTGCGGACATTACGAGGGCATTGACCAGCGTTTTATTGATGAGTGCGTGGATGAGGAAATCTCCCTGGGAGATTTTGTCCTGACCGGGGGAGAAATTGCTGCCATGGCGGTAACGGATGCCGTATGCCGGATGGTTCCCGGTGTCCTGGCTGACCCGGAATGTTTTGAGGACGAAAGCCACTTTAATGGCCTGTTGGAATACCCCCAGTACAGCCGCCCGGCAGTCTGGCACGGCAGGGAAGTGCCGGCTATTTTACTGTCAGGAAATCACGAGAAAGTCCGTCAGTGGCGACGCAAACAAGCTCTGCGTAGAACCAAAGCCCGCCGTCCGGATATGTATGAAAAGCTGGATTTAAGCTCCAAACAGGATCGCAAACTCCTGAAGGAAATGGAGGCAGAGGACCATGAACAAGCTGGAAACTTTGAAACAGTGGGTGAAGGAAAGTAACCGCATCGTCTTTTTTGGCGGCGCCGGAGTGAGTACGGAATCCGGAATCCCGGATTTTCGCAGCGTAGACGGCCTGTATAACCAGAAGTTTGAATATCCGCCGGAAGTGATCATCAGCCATAGCTTTTATGAACGCAATCCGGAGTATTTCTTCCGTTTCTATCGGGAAAAAATGCTGCCTCTGGGATATGAACCCAATATTACCCACAAATGTCTGGCCAAATGGGAGCAGGAAGGCAAGCTTTCCGCTGTGGTTACCCAGAATATTGACGGCCTGCATCAGAAAGCAGGCAGTAAGCGAGTTTATGAGCTGCATGGCTCGGTGCTGCGCAATTACTGCACACGCTGCGGTAAGTTTTACCCGGCAGAATTTGTCAAGGAATCCGAGGGCATCCCACGGTGCAGCTGCGGCGGTATTGTCAAGCCGGATGTGGTCCTGTACGAGGAAGGACTGGATCAGGATACCACCACCAAAAGCGTGATGGCAATTCGTCAGGCGGACTTGATGATTGTAGCCGGCACCAGTCTGACGGTATACCCGGCAGCAGGTTTGGTCAATTACTATCGGGGGAATCGCCTTGTGCTGATTAACCGGGATGAAACGCCTTATGACAGTCAGGCGGATTTGGTATTTCATGATAGCCTCGGAGAGATCTTTGGCCAGCTGGCTGAGATTTGAAGAGAATAAAAAACAGGCAGAAAATCCCAAATTCAGGGGTTTTCTGCCTTTGCTTTTGTCGCTATTTGTGATAAACTATATAAAATTTCTTCCAGGAGGCAAGCTATGCAGTGGATTGACCTAAATACATGGCCCCGGGCCGAACATTTTGCTCTGTTTTCCGGCGTGTCCAACCCGTCCTACAGTACCACGTTTCGGGTGGATGTAACCAATTTGTACGATTACACAAAGTCCAGAGGAATTTCCTTCTATTACAGCCTGACTTATTTGGTTACCCACGCAATCAACCAGGTTGAGAATTTCCTCTACGTTCTTGAGGAAGGGAAGGTCGGTCTGCTGGAGCGGCGAATTCCCAGTTTTACGGATATGAAAAAGGGCAGCGATTTGTTTCATATCGTCACCATGGCCTGCGAGGGTACCATGGAAGAATTTTGCCGGGCTGCCAGAGAAAAAAGCATGGCTCAAACCAGCCTGCTGGACCAGAGTGCGGAGACAAATCAGCTGATCTATATTTCCTGCCTGCCCTGGATGGATCTGACCGGATGTACCAATGAGCGAGATCTGGACCCGGACGATACCATCCCCAGAATTACCTGGGGGAAATTTGTCTCAGAAGGGGAGAGGAAAACGCTGGGAATGTCTGTAGAGGTAAACCACAGACTTGTGGATGGTATTCATATCGGGCAATTTTATCAGCATCTTCAGAAGGCAATTGACCAACTGCACTAAGCGCATTGCTTCTGATGGACTTTCCAGTAGGTATACATCCGGAAGGTGGAAGAACCCAACAGGATTCCTACAGCCATAATTCCAGCAATGGCAGCGGTGTGCATTCCTTGGGAGGCAAACATCTCCATCTCACCCCGGACAGCATAATTCATGGTGTAGTAAACACCAGCGCCGGGAATCATGGGGAAGATTGATACAACCAGATAGGAAATTGCAGGGTATTTCCGGATTCGTGCCATCATTTCCGAATAAACAGAAGAAAAAAGAGCGGAGAAGAAATAAGCCAGGATATCAGTTGTTCCGCAGGCCATGGAAATTTCGTATACCGCCCAGGCCAGAAGTCCGCCCAAAGCGCACAAGATGCCGCCAGGGCCGTGGATGTTGAACAGAATGGAAAACCCGATGCACCCGATGAAGGCAAACAGACAAGTGGTGCCAATGGAATAATCGATTGCGGGAGCAGATACCGGCGTGCCCCAGAGAGCGTCTGCAATTTGCCAGGCACCGGCAGTACCCAAGGCAATGGCGGCGGCGATCAGAAATACTTGTACGATTCGGTTGATGCCGGAGTTGGTGTCACCATAAATCATATCCC
>CALXDU010000084.1 GCA_944387145.1 uncultured Oscillospiraceae bacterium
ATGGCCTGGATAAAATCATTGAGAAGCGGACGGACAAGAGCGCAATTGGTTTTGATTCACCCGTACAGAGCAAGACCAAGCGGGATGTGGGAGCCCTGTTTACCCAGGTGGAACCCCATGACTTGCTGAAATTTGGCATCATTCCTGAACTGGTGGGCCGTATGCCGGTGATTACTACCTTGCAGAGCTTGTCTCAGAATGACTTGGTGCGGATTCTGGTAGAGCCGAAAAATGCACTGACCCGTCAGTATCAGGCGCTGTTGGCAATGGATGGCGTTGCATTGGAGATTACCGATGAAGCATTGCTGCTGATTGCACAAAAAGCAATTGACCGCCAGATAGGTGCCCGTGGACTTCGGGCCATTATGGAGAAGGTTATGACCAGTATCATGTTCCTGATTCCATCGGATTTGACCATTAAAAAGGTAATCATTACCCCGGAATCCATTGAGGGCGGTGATCCTACCATCGTGCGTGATACCGCACACCCCAGAGAGAAGCTCTCTGGCAAACGCTAATTTGGGAAGGGGGTAGGTGTGCTACCCCCTTTTTTCTCAAGAAAGGAGGGGAATTCCCTTGACTGAAACTATTTACGCTGGAAAAATGCCGATTATTGCCCTTCGTGGTTTGACAGTTTTTCCGGATCAAACTGTACACTTTGACTTGGGACGGCCCAAGTCTATCCGAGCTTTGGAAGCTGCAATGAAGCGGGATCAGACTTTGTTTTTGATCCCACAGAAGGATATTCTGGTGGACGATCCGAAGCTGGTGGATTTCTACAGCATTGGAACAGTAGCCAAAGTGAAGCAGGTACTGAAGGCAAAGGACGAGAACCTGCGCATTCTGGTAACCGGCATCAACCGTGGTAAGATTGCTGAGCTGCAGCAAAGTGAACCATACCTGGAGGGCATTATTGAAGCTGTGCCCATTCCGGAAGCTTCTGACACAGTTCGTGCGCACGCTCTTCGTCGGGAAGCAAATGCGCTGTACGGGCTTTACCTGCAAATGTCGGACCATCCCGCCCAGGCAATTCAGCTTCGCATGATGGCCAGTGAAGACAGCGGGTTTATTGCAGACTCGATTGCACAGAATTCGGGAATTGATTTTCCGGACAAAGCCAAAATGCTATGCCAGCTTCACCCTGTTCGCCGCTTGGAGACTGCGCTGCGGCTGCTGAGCCAGGAAGTGGAGATGCTGCGGCTGGAGTCTGAAATTCAGGAGAAAACCCGATCTGCACTGGATCAAAACCAGCGGGATTATTATCTGCGGGAGCAGATCAAGGTTTTGCGGGATGAATTGGGCGAAGGGGACGACGAAGCAGAATTTGAAACCTACGCCCAGAATATTCGCAATTTACACTTGCCACAAGACCAGGAGAACAAGCTGCTGAAAGATGTGGAGCGGCTGAAAAAACAGCCGTTTGGCTCTTCAGAAGGCGCTGTTTTGCGCAATTATCTGGATACTGTACTGGAGCTTCCCTGGAATAGGAAAACGAAAGAACGGGTGGATGTGGCGAGTGCCAGAAAGATTCTGGACCATGACCACTTTGGCCTGGAAAAAGTAAAGGAACGTATTCTGGAAACCATTGCAGTCCGGCAAATGGCCCCAGAGATGCCTCCTCAGATTTTGTGCCTTGTTGGCCCTCCTGGTGTGGGCAAAACCAGCATTTCTTATTCCATTGCCAAAAGCCTGAACCGGAAAATGGCGCGCATTTCCTTAGGCGGTGTACACGATGAAGCGGATATTCGTGGGCATCGCAAAACCTATGTGGGCGCCATGCCTGGCCGGATTATGGCAGCCATGACTCAGGCGGGAAGTGCCAATCCGGTGCTTCTGCTGGATGAAATTGACAAAATGGGTTCTGATTACCGGGGAGATCCCAGCGCTGCCTTGCTGGAAGTGTTGGACGCGGAACAGAATCATTCTTACCGGGATCATTACCTGGAAATACCCTTTGACCTGTCCGATGTTTTGTTCATCACCACGGCCAATACCCTTTCAACCATTCCAAGACCACTTTTGGACCGTATGGAGGTTATTGAGCTTGGTTCCTATACGGACGAGGAAAAACGGATGATTGCCAAGAATCACTTGATTCCCAAGCAGCTGAAACAGCATGGCCTGAAGAAGCAGCAGCTGCGCATCACAGATGATGCCATCCGGGAGATTATCACTTGCTATACTCAGGAGTCTGGTGTGCGAAACTTGGAACGTTCTATCGGAGAAATTTGCCGCAAGGCGGCAATGCAGTTGGTTTCTCAGGAGGAAACAAAGCGGATTCAAGTTACCGCAACCAATCTGGAATCTTTCCTGGGTGTCCGAAAGTTCTTGCCGGATCGACTGCCCTGCAATGACCAGGTAGGTTTGGTTACCGGACTGGCTTGGACAAGTGTTGGCGGTGAAACCCTGGAAGTGGAAGTCAACGTGATGGATGGTTCCGGTAAGCTGGAATTGACAGGCAATCTGGGAGATGTAATGAAAGAGTCTGCCCAGGCTGCGCTGAGTTATATCCGCGCCAATGCCCTTACATTAGGGGTTGCTCCGGACTTTTATAAAACAAAGGATATTCATGTGCATTTCCCGGAGGGCGCTGTACCGAAGGATGGCCCTTCTGCTGGTGTGACTGTCTGTACCGCCATCGTCTCTGCTTTGACCGGTGCAAAGGTGCGGCGGGATGTGGCAATGACCGGCGAAATTTCCCTGCGTGGCCGGGTGATGCGAATCGGAGGACTGAAGGAAAAAACCATGGCTGCACTGCGCCATGGCATTCGCACCGTGATTATTCCGAAGGACAACGAACGGGATCTGGAGGAAATTGATCAAATGGTACGGCGGCAGCTGAACTTTATCAGTGCGCAGACCGTGGATACGGTTTTGGATGCTGCTTTGATTCGCCAAAGCGAAGTTCGTTCACCGGTACTGGCAGAAATTCCTACGGATGTAAAGCCCAAAAGCCACAAGCCGGAACTGCGGCAGTAATGAGGTGTCGCGATGAATTTTCAAAATGTAGAATTTTTGATTTCCGCTGCATCACCGAAAGATTTTCCTCAGAATCGACTGCCGGAAATTGCCTTTGCCGGTAAGTCCAACGTAGGAAAATCCTCGGTAATCAACCGCCTGCTGCAGCGCAAAAACTTTGCCCGGGTAGGGGACAAGCCGGGAAAGACCATCCACGTTAATTATTTTGTGATTGACCGCAAATGCTATCTGGTGGATCTGCCCGGCTATGGATTTGCCAAGGTTTCGCAAAAAGAAAAAGAGCGCTGGGGAAAGCTGATGGAAGATTATTTCGCAGCGGGAAGAATCGATCTGGGCGTGCTGATTGTGGACTATCGCCATCCGCCTACCAACAATGACATCACAATGGCAAACTGGTTCCTGGAAAGCGGGTGCCCCTTTGTGGTTGTGGCAAATAAAATGGACAAGCTGAAAAAAAGCGAATTGGAACCCAATCTGCGTACAATACGAGAAGATCTGAATCTTCCGGAAAGCTGTCCTGTCATTGCGTTTTCGGCAGAAAAAGGAAATGGGCGGGATGAGTTGGTTCGCCAGATTCTTGCTGCGGTAAAGGAGTAACGCAGTGATTCTGGAATATCTGGACTGGCGTTTTGAAGTGGATATAGAAATGACCAGGCAAAAGACACAAGAAAATGCCACGGATCACTGTATGTGTGATTACTGTCGTAATTTCTATGAAACGGTTGATATGGCGCACCCTGGACTAAAGGAAGTGCTGGATGAGTTTGGAGTGTGCTTAATGGGCCCAAGTGAGCTGCTGCCATTTGAGCCGACACTGGTGCTTGCCTGTTATCGAGTCCAAGGTAAGATCCTGAAATGGGGAGATGCTACCTTGCTGGGCGGAGATGTTTTGCTACAGCCTGAGGCAGCGGATGAAGGTAGCTTTTACCTGTGGGTAGGGGAGATGGAACTGCCCTGGGTTCAGGAGGAAGCACCGGAAGAGGTTGTTTCCCCGGCAAACCTTCCGGAGTTTTTGGAACGTATGCAGGAAGTCTGGCAGCTGCGCCATGGCGATGCCGGAATCGTATCGTAAAGAAGAGCCTATTGCAAACATTTTGCAATAGGCTCTTTTGTTATTTCGTTGAGTGCAAAAACCGCAGTATGAAGGGAATACTCAATAACCCCGCCAATACATCAGCTGTAGGCTGGGCAATCTGAATGCCTGTCAAACCCAGTAACGGTACACCAATGAGAAGAAGCGGAATCGTGACAGCTCCGGAGCGAACCAAGGAAAGAATGGAAGAAATGGTTGGTTGTTGAATACTTTGATACAGCATATTCACAGGGACAGACAAGGGCATGAACAGCATACCAAAAGCTGCAAAGCGGAGCGCCCTTGCACCGATTTCAATTACGTCAGGGTGCTTCTGGAAAACCGCAACAATGGGTTCTGCAAAAATAAAACTTAAGATGGATAAGCTGCCTACGAGCATAACGCAAGCAGTGGTTGTAAACAAAAGTCCCTTTTTTACCCGATCAATCCGTTCTGCTTGATAATTGAAAGAAGCCACGGGTTGGAAGCCTTGTCCCATTCCCAGACCGACACACATCAGGAAATTGGAGTACCGGTTGACGACACTCATGGCAGCGATGGCAGCATCGCCGAAAGGCTTGGTCATATTGTTCAGCACTCCGGTTGTTACAGAGGTCAGCCCCTGCCGGATCAGGGAGGGGAAGCCAACTCTGGCAACGGAGAGATACAGCTTCAGATTCTTGCTAACGGCAGAAATCTTGATTGTACTTTGCGCCATTTTCAAATACATAAACAGCAGAATGAGAAAGCTCACAACCTGAGAAATTGCTGTAGCCAGTCCGGCACCGTATACCCCCATACCCATTCGCATAACCAATACATAGTCACCGAAAATATTCAGCAGACCTCCGGCGGTTAAGCCGAACATGGCGTAAAATGCCTTGCCTTCGTAGCGAAGGCCGTTGTTGAGAATCAGGGAGCAAATAATAAACGGGGCAGCTGATAAAATCCAGAAACCGTAGTCCATGGCGTGGGGGACGATGGTTTCCGTGCTGCCTAAAAACCGTACCAATGGCTCCAAAAACAGAAGGCCTAACACACCAATGATGATACCGAAGCTTCCACCGGTAAAAAAGCAGCTGGAAATATAGGTAGTAGCTTCCTGAGCATCTTTTTTAGCCAAAGCTCTGGCAATATATGTTCCGCCGCCATGGCCCAGCATGAATGCAATTCCTTGCATAATGGCCTGAACGGTAAACAGGATGCCGGTAGCTGCCTGGGCACTTTCACCCACCATTCCTACAAAATACGTATCGGCCATGTTGTAAATGTTAGTAATCAACATGGAAATTGTAGTGGGAATGCCTAAATTTAAAATTAACTTAGAAACGGGGGTTTCCGTCATTTTTCTATAATGTTCCTCAGAATTTGTCACAATGTATCCTTCTTTCTATCTGTGGAAACAGTAAAATTGTGAGAATGTATTTGGGCAGAGTTAAAGCGATATCCAGCTCTTCGCCAGATACCGCCTTAACGTTCGCTGCAGCAAAGAGAAGAAGCGGGAACAAAATCAAGCTTGTTCCTTTACCGCCTTCAGAGCTTGTGCCAACTGATCGGGGCAGGAAGTGGACTTCATTCCGCATCGGATTCCTTCCACCCGGGCAATGACTTCATCTACATCCATGCCTTCTACCAGTGCACCGATGCCTTTCAGATTACCGTTGCATCCGCCGAGAAACTGAACATTTTTTACCTTGTTGTCCTCCAGATCAAAATAAATCATCTGAGAACAGGTTCCTTTGGTCTTGTACTGATACATATACGATTTCCTTTCTCTCTTAAAGAGTAATATCAACAATTTTTGCATCTACCAGCTTTGCCAACTGCTCTGGAGCGAGAATCATTTGATGACCTCTGGCACCAGCGGACACTGCGATTTCATCCCAAAGGGTGCAGGTTTCATCGAAAAAAGTGGGATATTTCTTTTTCATCCCTACCGGACTGCACCCACCGCGGATATAACCGGTAAGCCCCAGCAGTTCTTTAACTGCTACCAACTCCATATTTTTGTCCCCGGCTGCTTTCGCAGCTTTCTTCAGATCCAACTCGCAGCAAACCGGAATACAGAAAACATGTATGCCATTTTTCTCTCCACGGGCAACAAGGGTCTTGAATACCTGTTCCGGGGGCATACCAATTGCGGCAGCTGCGTGCTGACCGCTCAGGTCTTTTTCATCGAATTCATACCAAGCTTCCCGGCAGGGAATCTTAGCCTGCTGAACCAAACGAATTGCATTTGTTTTACCTGCCATAGTATCACCTGCAACTATTATATGACATTTTCTTCTGTCTTTCAAGAGTGAATTATTCTACAGAAACTGGAATTATGCTACAGAAACTGGATATCCTAAAAAAAACGACAGGAGGCATATCCATGAGTGATAATCCCGAAATGAAAAAGCAAGAGCAGGAACAGATCGTAGAACTTGGCTCTGATATTACCAAATCCAGTAAGGGCAGCATTTACACCCTGACGATCATCGGTCAGGTGGAAGGGCATCAGGTTGCACCGGAAACGGTAAAGACAACCAAATATGAGCATGTATTGCCGCTGCTTGCGGGTATTGAGGAAAGTGAAGACATTGATGGCCTTTTGCTTTTGCTCAATACTGTAGGCGGTGATATCGAAGCCGGGCTTGCAATTGCGGAAATGATTGCCGGTATGAAAAAGCCTACCGTATCCTTGGTTTTGGGGGGCGGCCATTCCATTGGTATCCCGCTGGCAGTCTGTACAAAAAAATCCTTTATCACACCAACTGCAAGTATGACGGTGCACCCTGTTCGAATGACAGGTTTGGTGGTGGGGGCACCTCAAACCTTCCGATATTTTCAGCGGATACAGGAACAGATTGCAGATTTTGTGACAGCAAATTCCAAGATCAGTCGAGAAACGTTCGAGCATTATATGATGGCTACCGGTGAAATGGCTACAGATGTAGGAACCATTCTCTACGGGAAAGAAGCAGTTGCTTCCGGGCTTATTGACAAGCTGGGAGGGCTGAGCGATGCATTGGCTACACTGCATAAGATGATAGATAAGCAGAAGAAGCAGTGACCATGGTGTTCCATCTGTGGTGAGTTCCCATGATTGAAGATAAAGTACAAACTTTGTAAAGTTATAGGTGCTGCACATGGTTGTAGCACCTATAAACCGTATATAGGCAAAACAAAAGTTTGTAAGTTTGTCAATGATGTGTTACAGATTGGGAAAAGCAAATAAGACCTGTTTCGGGGAACGCCAGGAGAGAGG
>CALXDU010000085.1 GCA_944387145.1 uncultured Oscillospiraceae bacterium
ACTACCGCCGCCATGGTGGTATCAAACTTTTCTGCCTCCTGCTGCATCAGCTGGCCTCGTTTACAAACCAGACGGAATCCTGTTTCCCAGTCGAACATGCCGGCAACCGTTGCCGCGGTTACTTCTCCCAGGGAAAAACCGGCAACTGCATCGGGAAGAATGCCTTGTTCCATCAGCACCGCCGCAGCGGCCAATTCCATGGCAAACAGGCAGGGCTGGGTGTTCACGGTCTCCTTCAGCTCCTCCGCCGTTCCCTGAAAACACTGAGCCATTGTACCGGGGTGAAGGCCTTCGCACAGATGAAAGACTTCCTTCGCTTTGGCGTAGGCTTCATACAGATCCTTGCCCATTCCCGGGAACTGATCGCCCTGACCGGAGAAGAGAAATGCTACTTTACCCATTCCGGTGCCCTCCGCAAAATCGGCTCTGCTTGCTGCATAACCTCTTTCACAATCTCCGCTGCGCTTTGCTCCTGTTTGACCATAGAAGCGATCTGACCAGATAGGAAACAACCTCTTTCGTTGTCCCCTTCCTGGACAGCCCGGCGCAGCGCACCGGTGCCAAAAGCTTCCAACTGGGCATCATCCATGGCCCCGTATTCTCCCTTGGCATATTCCCGGGCAAATTGCGTCCGCAAACTGCGCACGGGATGGCCCAGTCGCTTGCCGGTGACCATGGTACACAGGTCGGTTGCCTTCAAAATTTTTTCCTTGTAGTTGGGGTGAATGGTGCACTCGTAAGCACTGAGGAACCGGGTTCCCATCTGCACACCGCAGGCACCCAGCATAAAGGCAGCCGCCACACCCCGTCCATCTGCAATGCCGCCGGCGGCAATCACCGGCAAGGTGGTAGCGTCACAAATTTGCGGAACCAGCACCATGGTGGTCAGTTCTCCCACATGGCCGCCGCTTTCTCCGCCCTCTGCAATCAAGGCAGAAGCCCCCAGCCGGGTCATGAGCTTTGCCATGGCCACAGAAGCTACCACTGGAATAACCCGAATGTTGGCTTCTTTCCAAGCCTTCATGTACTTGGAGGGATTCCCGGCACCGGTGGTGACCACCGGAACTTTCTCCTCTACCACCACCTGTGCCACATCATCGGCAAAGGGGCTCATGAGCATAATATTTACGCCAATGGGCTTTTCCGTCAGGGATCTGGCAATGCGGATCTGCTCCCGAACATAATCCCCGGGAGCGTTGCCGGCGGCAATAATGCCCAGGCCGCCGCCGCCCGAAACGGCAGCGGCCAGTTTGCCGTCAGCGATCCAGGCCATGCCGCCCTGAAATACCGGGTAAGTAATTCCCAGCATATCACAAATCGCAGACCGGATCATAGTTTACCCCTGCTTGCTCTGGATGAATTTATCCAGATCTCCCACGGTGGCCACAGGCTGATCCAGCTCAATTTCAATGTTCAGTTCATCTTCCAGGTTCATCAGCAGTTCTACGGTATCCAGAGAGTCGATTCCCAATTCGGTAAAGGTGCTCTCAGGCTTAACGGCAGAAACCTCACAGCCGACACGGTCGGCAATTACTTTTGCAATTGCTTCAAAATACATAAAAATGCCTCCAAATTCTATTGCGCAGTCTTGCTGCTTGCTGTGGCCCATTATACCCACGGCCTGTTCCCCATGGATTCCCCCACAGTTCCAAAAGCGTTCCTCGTTTGTGAAATAAATTTGAATAATTTGTTTCATCAGGAGACAAACTAGAAAATCAGCGAAATTTTGGAAAAAATGCAGCGGGTCTTAAAGAAAATTTAAGAAGTTTTTTTCATATTACTGTAACTTTTTACCACGAAATATCGTCTATTATAGTAAGTAAGTTAACTTGATAAGCATTCCAACTGTCTATGATGGATTTTTTCGCATTTCAGGAGTTATTTCATGAAGAAAGACAAGCAAAAAATACACTTTATAAAACCAGGAAAATATATCTCTTCCTCTTCTGCCTCCCGCTGGAGGGGTATTTTGCTTGGGTTGGCGGCTGTAGCAGCGTTTGTCATTGGCGGGGCGGCTGCCGGTTTGTTCCATGGCGGGCAAAAAGATCTTCCCATGACGCAAATCTCCCAGCCTACCGAAACTCATCCTGCTCCGGAGCCGGTTCAGCCAGAGCCACTTCCCTGGTATCTGACGTTGGTCAATCCGGATCATCCCATACCGGAAGATTTCCAGGCGCCGGAGCTGACTGAGCTGATTAACGACCAATCCTTTGACACCCGGGCTTATCCTCACCTGCAGGAAATGATGGATGCCGCCAGAGCGGAAGGTTACCGCCCCTTAATCTGTTCCTCCTTCCGAACCTGGGAAGATCAAACCTTTTTGTTTGATCGGAAGGTCAAATCCTGCATTGAACTGGGAATGGCCCCGTCTCAAGCCCAGACCGAAGCCGCCATTTGGGTTGCCAAACCGGGAACCAGCGAACACCAGCTGGGATTGGCGGTGGATATCGTATCCATGCAGTACCAGGTTCTGGATGATGCCCAGGCGGATACGCCGCTGCAGCAGTGGCTGATGGCCCATTGTTGGGAATACGGCTTCATTTTGCGCTATCCCCGGGATAAGACGGAGATTACCAAAATCGGTTTTGAGCCGTGGCACTACCGTTATGTGGGAAAAGAAGCCGCCAAGGCCATTACCGAAGCCGGAATCTGCCTGGAGGAATATCTGGAAGAGTACTATCCGGAAAACCAGCAGCACGCCAATATAAGTTCAGCCGCCCGTGAGAGCAATTCCCACGGGCGGCTTTCTATGTTTCTTTCTGTTCGCTCAGATCCTGCAAAAGCTGCTGCAGAAACAGTTCTGCAGCTTTGGAGAAAATCTGATACTTTTTCCACACCAAATACATCCCAAGCTCCAGCCGGGGTTTCAGCGGCCGGTAGCACAGCGTGCTTCCCGTGGTGTTAATCAGCTTGTCCAGGGTAAAGGCGTATCCCATTCCCTCATCTACCATCAAAGATGCATTGCGTTGGCGCATCCGCTGAATCCAGCTCTCCTTCAAAGTCCATCATCGGCTCCTGGACATCCAGGGTCAGAGGGAAGGTCAGCGTATGGACTTCCTGGCTGGAATCTTCATACTGGATTTTCAGGGTTATATCCGTTTTGCCCGGCTCTTGGGGCGTGAAGGCAAAGCCGATGCTGCCGCTTTTCCCCGGTTCAAAATTTCCCAGGTACTGCACTTTTGCCACGGATTCCACATTTCCTTCCAATGTGGCTTCCACGTTGCTCACGTCGGCTTTTCCCTTGTTGACATAGGACAGGGAAATCAGGGTTTCCTCCCCGGATTGGATATTCTCCGGCAGCATGGGAGCGTTGACCTGGAAGCGATCCGGCTGTACCACCGGAACGGATAATCTTACCTCAGCGGTAGCGGTGGCGCGCCGATTGCCATCCACATATTCATACTTACAGGTAACGCCAATGCTCTGAGCGCCGGTCTTTGCGCTGGTGACGGCCTGCATGTTAATGGGCTGGGTTTCTTCTTTTCCGGCTCCAATTTTACTGTAGTAGAAGGTATTGCTGCTGCCATCCATGGTGAAGTTGTCCCCACCATCAATGGTCATTACAATATTCTCCACCGCCAGCTTGCCGGTATTGCGCAGGGTAATAGACAGAGGGAACTTTCCTCCCGCAGCCACCGGACCGTCGCCATAGTTATAGTCACTGACCACAATGTTGGGCACGGAACTGTCCATAGGAGTACCGGGGATTCGGATCTCCGTTGGGGCGGCTGGTATTCCACCGCCTCTACCACCGTCAATTCCATAGTGGAAAAGGGCTCTTTGCTGTCTTTGTATCCCGACAGGAAGCGCAGTGTATTTCCTACGCCGTTATAGACAAGGTCTTCAAATTCCACATGCTCTTTTTACCTTCATAACAATCTCCTTACATGATTAAATCGTTTTCTGTCTGCTTCCGGTCATTTCGTCACTGACAATCTCACCGTCAATGAGCTTCACCACCCGGTCGGCATAGGCCGCCATTTCCGGGTCATGGGTAACCAGAATAATGGTCTGGTGATATTTCCAGGCAAATCCACAGATCATTTTCATAATGTCCACGGTGGTAGCAGAATCCAGATTTCCTGTGGGTTCATCCGCAAATACCACCTCCGGCCGTGTAACAAAGGCCCGGGCAATTCCCGCTCGCTGCTGCTGTCCGCCGGACATCTGGGAAGGAAAATGATCCAGTCGGTGAGACAGTCCCACCCGGCAGAGTATTTTTCTTGCCATCTCGTCAAAGCTCTGTCCCAGGCATTCCAATTCTTTGGAGCCGCCGCAATCTCCTGCGCAAACCCGTTCACCGGCACCCAGACGGGAAATTGCCGTGTTCAATCGGGCCAGGGGAAGACGAAAATGGCGATTGAGCATGGAAACAAAAATCAATGTGGCACCAAAATAGATAGGAATGACCAAAAGCCACAGTCTGCCCGCCTGCTGCAGCACCTGCTGGTAATAGGCATCGGAATATCGCGGAAGGAGCAGCAGCACTGTGGCCGCATTGTTCTGTGGTTCCTCCAATGTCCAGCGTGCAAGCTGATAGTCGTCTGACCATGTACCCGACAAATACCCGATCTGCCGGGAAGTATACTCCTTTACCCCAGGCAGCAAGCTACCTTCCAGCACACGGTTATGTTCATCCAGCAGGGCAACCTTGGTTTCCAGGAGGCCTTCTTCTGTCCAAATATCCTGGGTAAGCAAAAGCCGCCGCTTTCCATCCTCCGTCAGAAAAGACAGTGACCCAACCGTGGCATCCGGATCAGTAGACTCCGGAATACAGTACAGATCCTGCAAACTTTCCATCTGGGGAATCAAAGAAGATGAAGAATAAATAGTCTTTCCTTCCCCATCCAAAACCGCAAATTCTCCAGTTCTTCCCAAGAAACGGGCTGCGTCCACCCCCTGATATCTACCCTGCTGAAAAGCCTGGGTGTTCAGCATCCCCACAACATCCGGACTGCGCAGCAAAGTGCCCAGATACAAAGTCCAGGCACATAAAGCGACCGCACCCAGCAGGAATAACATAGCCGTAAACGCCAGGTAATATTTCGACAGCAGGGTAATGATACTTTTTCCTTGTTTACGTTTTTTCAAAGCGATACCCCAATCCTCGGATGGTCACAAGTCTGGCAGGTTTGCGGGGGTTGTCCTCAATCTTATCCCGCAGTTTGGAGATGTGAACCATGATGGTATTTTCGTCACTTTCAAAATATTCTCCATTGATGGCTTCGCTCAGCTGCACCTTGGTAAAAATCCGTCCCGGCGAGCGCATGAACACCGATAAAAGCTTATATTCCGTTGGCGTCAACGTGAGCAACGTTCCATCCTTGGTAACCGTACAGGTCTCAGCGTTGAGGGACAAGCCATTGACACAGATAACCGAGGCTGCTCCCTGCTGTCCCCGGCGCAGGTGTGCCTTGACCCTGGCAACCACCCCCAGAGCATTGAAAGGTTTGGCGATGTAATCATCTGCCCCCAGATTCAGGCCCAGAATTTTGTCTGCGTCCTGACTCCGGGCCGACAGAATCAAAATCGGCACCTGGCTGTATTGGCGCAGAGCCTGGGTGACGGCAAAGCCGTCCATATTGGGCATCATCACATCCAGAAGGATCAGATCCGGCATTTCCTGCTGCGCCATGCGCAGCGCCTGATCTCCATCCTGTGCCTGCACCACCTCAAACCCTTCGCTTTCCAGGTAGAGTTTCAGGATGTTGCGGATGTCTGCCTCATCTTCCGCTATCAAGATTCTCTGTTTCATCTGGGCATCATTCCATTTCGGTAAATTTGAGAACACAATATACAATTATTATATCAATTTTATACATTAGTGCAAGACATTTTCTGTAAATATTTCTACCAATCAGTAGAAAAACCGGGAATCCCGCAGGATTCCCGGTTTGATTTTTGGTTATTGGGGGAAATTAGCCCTTCAGAGCCTCTTCCACAGCAACAGCCACGGAAACGGTCATACCGACCATGGGGTTGTTGCCAGCGCCCAGGAAGCCCATCATTTCCACGTGGGCGGGGACGGAGGAAGAACCAGCGAACTGAGCGTCGCTGTGCATACGGCCCATGGTATCGGTCATGCCGTAAGAAGCAGGGCCAGCTGCCATGTTGTCCGGATGCAGGGTACGGCCAGTGCCGCCGCCGGAAGCAACGGAGAAGTACTTCTTGCCCTGCTCGATGCACTCCTTCTTGTAGGTGCCGGCAACAGGATGCTGGAAGCGGGTGGGGTTGGTGGAGTTACCGGTGATGGAAACATCCACGCCTTCCTTGTGCATGATGGCAACGCCCTCGCGGACATCGTCAGCACCATAGCAGCGGACAGCAGCCCGCTCGCCATCGGAGTAAGGAATCTCACGGACAACCTTCAGCTCGCCGGTGTAGTAGTCGAACTGGGTCTGCACATAGGTGAAGCCGTTGATCCGGGAGATGATCTGAGCAGCATCCTTGCCCAGGCCGTTCAGGATAACCCGCAGGGGCTCCTTACGAGCCTTGTTGGCGCTGCGGGCAATGCCGATAGCGCCTTCTGCAGCAGCGAAGGACTCGTGGCCAGCCAGGAAGGCGAAGCACTTGGTCTCGTCCCGCAGCAGCATAGCGCCCAGATTGCCGTGGCCCAGGCCGACCTTACGATCCTCAGCAACGGAGCCGGGGATGCAGAATGCCTGCAGGCCGATGCCAACAGCCTCAGCGGCTTCGGCAGCAGTCTTAACGCCCTTCTTCATAGCGATGGCAGCGCCAACGCAGTATGCCCAAGCCACGTCCTCGAAAGCGATGGGCTGAATGCCCTTGACGATTTCGTAGGGATCGAAGCCCTTTGCCTTGCACATCTCACGGCACTCTTCAACGGAGTTCAGGCCATACTGAGCCAGGACGCCATTGATCTTGTCGATTTTTCTTTCGTAACCTTCAAACAAAGCCATTGCTGCGTCCTCCTCTTATTCGTGACGGGGGTCGATGTACTTAGCAGCGCCTGCGAAACGGCCGTAGGAACCCTTGGCCTTCTCCAGAGCGGTGTTGGCATCGTCGCCCTTCTTGATGAAGTCCATCATCTTGCCCAGGTTGATGAACTCGTAACCGATGATCAGGTTGTCCTCATCCAGAGCGCAGCGGGTAACATAGCCCTCTGCCATTTCCAGATAACGGGGGCCCTTTACCTTAGTGGCAAACATGGTGCCCACCTGGCTGCGCAGGCCCTTGCCCAGGTCTTCCAGAGAAGCGCCCACTGCCAGGCCGCCCTCGGA
>CALXDU010000086.1 GCA_944387145.1 uncultured Oscillospiraceae bacterium
GCCCTCTCGCCTGGCGCTCCCCAAAACAGGTCTTATTTGCTTTTCCCAATCTGTAACACATCATTGACAAACTTACACAAAAGCCAGTTTACCGGAGAAGCATTTCCTCCGCGCTTTTCAGAGTTGTTTCTGTGATTTGGGCGCCGCCCATAATCCGGGCCAGCTCTCGCTTCCTGCCTTCCAAATCCAAGGGCGTCACTGTGGTAAAGGTCCGTCCCTGGCGTTCACTCTTGGCAATCAGCAGATGGGTGTCGGCCAACGCTGCCAATTGGGGCAGATGGGTAACACAAAGCACCTGCTTGTGGGCTGCTACACTGCGCAGCTTCTCCGCCACTTTCTGGGCTGCCCGGCCGGAAACGCCTGTGTCCACTTCGTCAAAAATCAGCGTATTTACCTGATCTTTTTCAGCCAACACATTTTTCATTGCCAGCATAATTCTGGCAAGCTCACCACCGGAAGCCACTTTGCTCATAGGCTTCAGCGCTTCACCCGCATTGGCAGACATATAAAACGCAACACCATCGGCACCATTGGCTGTCAATTCCAGTTCCTGAAACCTGCAGGAAAACTGCACGCGGGGCATATCCAACTGGGTAAGCTCTGTCAAGATACGCTCCGAGAGCCGTTTTGCCCAATCTTTTCGGTTTCCTCGCAGCTGCAAAGCCGCATCCCAAGCTGCTTTTTCCGCCTTTTTCAGTTTTCCCTTCAGCCGTTCCAGATGGTCATCCGCAAACTCGATTTCGTCCAGTTCCTGCTTTGCTTTTTCCAGATAACTCAAAATATCCTCACAGGTGACGCCGTATTTACGGCGCAGCTTGTGAATCACATCCAGACGGGATTCAATCTGTTCCAGCTCATCTGCTGAATAACTCAAGTCATCCCGGGCATCCCGAACTTCCTCCGCAGCGTCCTGCACCTGATACATCAGGTCAGCTACCCGGTCATGAAGCGCCTGATAGCTGTCACTGAACCGGCCCAGTCTTGCCAAGGCATGCTCTGCCTGGGCAAGCAGCCCTGCCGCTCCATCCGTATCGTCACCGCCATACAAACACTCCACAGCTTCTTCCATACCACTGCTGAGTTTTTCCGCATTTTGCAGAATTTTTCGCCGCTGCTCCAGGGTTTCGTCCTCACCAGGCTGCAGATTGGCTTTTTCAATTTCCGAAATCTGATATTTCAGAGTTTCCATTCGACGAAGCTTTTCTCCCTCGTCCATCGTCAGGTCTGCAATCTCCCGCCGAAGGCTGGCGACTGCCTGGTATTTTCCTGAATAGTCGCTTCGCAAGGATTCATTGTCGGCAAACGCATCTAAGAAGTTCAGATGATTCTCCTCGTCAAACAAAGACGCAGAATCATGCTGACCATGAATGTTGATCAGCTGGATGCCCAACTTGCGCAGAATGGAAACGGAAACCAGACTGCCGTTAACCCGGCATACGTTTTTTCCGTCCAGGTACACTTCCCGTTGGATCACAGTTTCCGGGTCATATTCCACTCCATTTTCAGAAAACCAAGAATACTCTGGCACATCAGTGAACACTGCACGAACGGAAGCCTTTGCCGTTCCGGTTCGGATCATATCCCGATATGCCCGTTCTCCCAAAATAGCGGAGATCGCATCAATGACGATGGACTTACCTGCACCGGTTTCACCAGTCAGCACGTTAAAGCCACGGTCAAAGGAAATATCCGCCTGCTCAATCACCGCAATATTTTCAATGTGCAGAAGACTCAGCATCCCGGTTCCTCCTAAGTTTACTTTGTCAGACTCTTGATTTCTCCACAGAAGGCCGCTGCGGCATTTGTATCGCGCATGATTACGACAACCGTATCGTCACCAGCCAATGTACCCAACACGACGCTCATGCCCATTGCATCCACCGCTGAAGCGGCTGCGCTGGCCAGGCCAGGCAGCGTATGAATCACCACAAGATTCTGGGCGTAATCATAGCTGGTAACGCATTCCCGAAAAATCGTATTCAGTCGCTCAGAAAAGGTTCCGGGAACATCCCGGGAAGAAGTAGTATAGCGATAAATTCCAAAGCTTGTCAATTCCTTGACAATCCGCAATTCCTTAATGTCCCGGGAAATGGTCGCCTGGGTGCTGGTAAACCCTGCTGCCTGCAGTTCCTGAAGCAGCTGTTCCTGGGTTTCCACGTTGGTAGTGGAGATAATCTCCATGATTTTTGCCTGCCTTTTTGCTTTCAACGCCCTTCACCTCTTACGGTTTCTTGAATTTTGCACTGACCACATCGTAAAAACTGCGTTCTTTCAGTCGAACCAGTTTTGTCTCCATTTGCGCACGCTTAATCACTGCCACATCTCCCATATTCAGTCGGAAGGCTTTGCCTCCGTCTACCGACAGGTAAGCATTCCGGCGGGCATTGCGCACCATTTCTACAGTGATGGTGCGTTTGTCCGACGCAATGATGCAGCGGCTGTCCATTTCATGAGGGCAAATGGGCGTAATTATCATATTTTTGGCTTCCGGCTCGACGATGGGGCCGCCGGCAGAAAAATTATAGGCAGTGGAACCTGTCGGGGTCGATACAATAATACCGTCTCCGCCGCTTTCCAGTGCCAAAGCCCCATCACACTTTACTTGCAGATGAACAATTCTGGCAACGGTTCCCTTGGTTATCACCACATCATTCAGGCAAACATCGTGGAACAGAATATCCCGATCCCGTTGTACCGTCACATCCAGCATCATGCGGCTGTCCAGCGTATAATCTCCCTTTGCAAGATTGGCCAGCTTGTCCAGCTCTGTACTTTCCAGCTCCGCCATAAATCCCATGGTGCCAATATTGACACCCAAGATAGGAATTCCACGCCGGGTAGCCGCCTTGGCCATGTGTAAAATGGTGCCGTCCCCGCCGAAGCAAATCACCATTTCCGCATTGGGAAGTTCCCGGTCCAGACGAAAAAAGCGCAGATCCTTCGGCAGCTCATAGGAACGGTCAACTTCAAACGGAAGGCACAATTTGGATTGAATGCCTGCATTTTTCAGCACTTGAACAGCACTTCGGACAGTCTGAAAATTTTTATCCCGATAAGGATTGGGAGTCAGAATTACGGTTTTCATTCCTATTCCCCCTTATCCAGCGCCCCATGGGCCTGCGCAACTACCGCCGCAGTGTCTGGCTGAATTCCCTCCACCTGATCCAAACTCAGGTGGGCCAGGAATTCAATGTTCCCTTCCGGCCCTTTCACAGGAGAGAAGGTCAAACCCAGAATCTGAAAGTTCAGCTGCGCTGCCAGCTCCACAAAGTTATCCAGAACTTCCTTATGGGTAGACGCCTCCCGGACAACCCCTTTTTTTCCTACTTTCTCTTTCCCCGCCTCAAATTGGGGCTTGATCAGACACAATACCTGACCGGTAGGTTTCAGAAGATTTTTAATGGCTGGCAAAACAATTTTCAGAGAGATAAAGCTGACGTCAATGACAGACAAGTCCAGGTGCTCTCCCAACTGCTCCGGGGTGACGTAGCGGATATTGGTTCGCTCCATCACCACGACACGGGGATCGGAACGAATTTTCCAGTCCAGCTGTCCATATCCTACATCGATCGCAAAAACTTTTTTTGCTCCCTGTTGGAGCAGGCAATCCGTAAAGCCGCCTGTGGATGCGCCGGAGTCGCTGCAAACATAGCCTTCCGGCTTCACGCCGAAATCCCGCAGCGCCTTTTCCAGCTTCAGCCCTCCCCGGCTGACATAAGGACACACAGTTCCTCGGACTTCAATTTGTACATCCTCCGAGTAAGACACGCCGGGCTTGTCCGCCTTCTGTCCGTCCACATAGACCTGTCCGCTCATAATAATGGCCTGTGCTTTGGATCGGCTGTCCGCATAACCTTGCTCTGTCAGCAGTAGATCCAATCTTTTCTTTATCTTCAACGGGACAGCACCTCCTTCGCGAATTCTGCAATGGACTGTGCATCCAGCCCACAATGCTGATACAGTTCCTTCTGCCCACCATGGGGTACAAAGTTGGGGCCTAGGTCTTTCCCTTCCACGTTACATCCGGTGTGATATTTCTCCAATTCCCACGCCAGCGCTTCCCGAATTCCGGAATTGCGGCAGGTTTCCTCCAAAATCAGGACGGGTTTTCCCGGGAGTATCTGATTTGCAACTTGCTGTGCCGGCAGATCCGCAACCGCAAGCAGCCGCAGAACCGTGGATTCGATCCCCCACTGAGCCAAAATGTCAGCAGCTTGCATAGCATTCTCCAGCAGCGTTCCGTAGGTAATCAGGGTGATGTCTTTTCCGCTGCGGTGACATTTCACCAGATTTCCGTCCAGCCCCTGCCAGTCGGATTTCTGATAACTACCCTCAGTACCTCGAGGATAGCGAATCGCCACAGGTCCGGTACACTCCTCCACAGCCCAGCGAAGCATATCCTGCTGTTCCGCAAGGCTCACAGGCGTAAGAATGCGCATTCCGGGAATCTGGCGCAAAAATCCAACGTCAAACACGCCGTGGTGTGTCGGCCCGTCATCTCCAACCAGTCCGGCCCGATCAACCGCAAACACAACATGCAGGCCCAACAAGCCCACATCTTCCATGATCTGGTCAAAACTGCGCTGCAAAAACGTAGAATACAAGGCTACAACCGGAATCATGCCTTGCTTTGCCAAACCACCAGCCATGGAAACTGCGTGTTCTTCCGCAATTCCTACATCAAAGGTACGATCCGGAAAACGGCGCTGAAATTTCAGGATACCGGTACCGCCAGGCATGGCTGCTGTGATGGCACAGACACGGGGGTCACTTTCCGCCAACTGCTCCAGGCACTCACCAAAAGCATCGGAAAAAGTCTTTACTTTGGGTGCCAACTTTTTTCCGGTAACCGGGTTAAATTTGCCGATTCCATGGAATTTTGCCGGGTCTTCTTCCGCAAAAGCATATCCCTTTCCCTTTTTGGTGTGGACATGCACCACCACCGGCTCCCTCAAATTCTTGGCAGCCGTCAGCAGGGAAATCAGTCCCGGCAAATCATGGCCATCCGCCGGTCCCAGATAGGTAAATCCCATGTTTTCAAAAATAGTAGATTTCAGCAGGAGTCGTTTCAGTCGGTTCTTGACTCTGCTGCTCATCTCATAAATTGTCTTGCCGGCCGGTACTTTTTTCACAATACGGCGGTAAACCCGCTTCGCTCCCAGATATTTTTCACTGGAACGCAGCCGGCACAAATGTCTGGACATGCCGCCTACATTCTTACCAATGGACATCTCATTATCGTTGAGAATAATCACCATCGGCTCGCCGCTGACGGCAGCGTCATTTAAACCTTCATAAGCCATGCCGCCGGTACAGGCACCATCACCGATCAGCGCCACAACATGATAATTCTGATGCAGTAACGTTCTGGCCCGAGCCATACCCAAAGCAATGGACACAGAATTCGACGCATGCCCTGCCACGAAGGCATCCGCTTCACTTTCCTCCGGCTTCGGGAAACCGGAAATTCCCCCAAACTGCCGCAAACGTGCAAAATCCGCCCGGCGGCCAGTCAGCAGCTTATGCACATAAGACTGATGACCGACATCAAAAACCAGGCGGTCTTTCATCGTATCAAACACGGTCTCAATGGCGACATTGAGTTCTACCGTTCCCAAATTTCCTGCCAAGTGTCCGCCGGTCTTGGAAACGGAGGAAATCAAAAATTCCCGGATTTCACTGCACAGCGCAGTGCGCTCATCACTGCTCAGGGATAACAGATCCTCATGACCGTTGATTCTTTCTAAAATACCCACGATCGACACAACCTAACGTTATTTTTTCTTTTTGGCAAATACTCGGTTCAGGGTGTAAATTACCCGTCCAACCATATGCACAATCTTCGTGCAGGAATTCACGGCAAAGGTTTTGCCCATCGCTTTGCCGCCTACTGTCAATCCTGCCGCCAATGCGGACATCATCAGGGAGATTCCTCTCGGCCATCCAACCTGGGCATTGGACAAAATTAATGCCGCAATGGTCGCAGATGCCGAACCGGACACAACGCCGCAGATATCTCCCACCACATCATTACAAATGGAGCTGACTCGCTCGGCATTGCGCAGAAGACGGATCGCTTCATGTGCGCCGGGAACCTTCCGCGAAGCCATGGAATGGAACGGTTTTTCATCCGCAGATGCCACAGCCATTCCAATAATATCAAAAACAATGCCGACAAAGATAATCACAAGCAAAATCAGAAATGCTACAAGCAAACTGCTGTTTGCCATCACTTCGTCGGATACAAGAGAAATCGTACCGGAAATAAAAATCGTTACAAAAAATATGGTGACAACCCATTTGGTTGTCCTGTTTCGCTCTCGTTTGGAAGCTTCTGGGTCAGATTTGGCCAATGTTGATTCCTCATTTCGAGAAGGATAAATTAAAAAAGGACGGTAACAGGCAGGATAAATCTTACGGCTTAGGTCGGGTTGTTTTTCACCAGACAGAACCTGCCGTTACCGCACAGGCCGTTTCCATTTAATCCGTCCGCCCAAGTGTTGCCAGAATAATGGGTACCCGATTGCCACTTAGACCGTACTGTAATCCCCTGCCTGCCCTGTTAAGACAGCCTAGGTGTTTTCCACGGCAGAATGTTCCATAATCTTAGCCTCTTTTGCAAGTATGGTTTCCAGAAGCGATAACGGCAGCGGTTATGGCCATAACCGCCAGCTGTCTGGTCTTCTTTTCCCGCATACCCACTTCAAGGCAGGCTACACTGCACGCAGCACACGATTCTGTGCACCGCCTTGCAGGTTCATACCAGGCCCGTACGCGATCGGGTCCCTGCTAGGGCTCGAACCGTCGTCGCACAATACCAGGTCTCCACGGAAACCGGGTCGTATGCTCCATGCCATTGGAGCGCGCCCGGAATCCTTAACCCCCAGCATCCACCCTAAACTGGGCGTAAAAAGCAGACACCAGGGACTTCATCGATGTGCCCTTCAAAGGATTTTTAGGCCCTTCCTGGAAAATGGTCACTCTGACTAGGATACTGCACCGTCATCCGTATATTAGCATAGTTTTTGTGAATATACAAGTATTATTTCAAAAATTGTATATTTCTCCGGATTGAAACGGTTGTTTTTGTATTTTTTAACGTGGTACGTCCATCGCATAAAAGCAAATGTCATTCTACTTATGGGACGAATCCTTTACAAACCAATCCTGGATAATATCCTCAT
>CALXDU010000087.1 GCA_944387145.1 uncultured Oscillospiraceae bacterium
GGGCAAGTCTCTGAAGGAGCAGGGCTTCTTCCATGTCTATCCCGAAGAGAAGCAGCGCTGGTATGTCAAGGCTCCTGCATTCTCCTTTGCAAAACTAAATGGCATGGATACCTATCTTTCTCCGGAAATGAAATCTACGGGAGAAGCCATCGGCTATGATGAAACGCTATCCCGAGCCATGTATAAGGCGCTTACCGCTTCCGGACTGCATCTACCCAACTATGGAACTGTGATGGTTTCCATTGCAGACGAAGATAAGTCGGAAGCCCTTGAACTGATCCGACGGTTCTACAATCTGGGTTTCAATATCGAGGCCACTTCGGGAACAGCTGAGTTCCTGAAAAGTCACAACATCCGGACCCGAATCCGCCGTAAGTACAGTGAAGGCAGCACAGAAATCCTGGACTCCATCCGGGCAGGC
The DNA here is from genome assembly GCA_944387145.1 of uncultured Oscillospiraceae bacterium. Taxonomy (GTDB): domain Bacteria; phylum Bacillota; class Clostridia; order Oscillospirales; family Oscillospiraceae; genus Faecousia. The sequence goes on from CALXDU010000087.1 coordinate 422, forward strand.
TATGTCAGCTATATCATCAATACCCGGCCTGTCACCACGGGGCCTCACGACGAAGACGGAATGGCAATCCGCCGATGTGCAATTGAAAACGGCGTAACCATGTTTACGTCTTTGGATACTGTTCGTGTACTTCTGGAAGTATTGGAAGAGATTACCATTGGGATCTCTACCATAGACTCTGATACTCTATAAGTAAAAATGCCCGGAGCGTTGGAAAACGCTCCGGGCATTGTACGTTATTACTGTTTGCTTTGGTTCTTTCTGAGCAGAACCACACTCTGTACCACCAGGAATAGGCAAATCATGGCAGCCACGGTAATGTTTGTCCACCAAGCCTCATCCAGTCCCAAGGAGGAAACAATGTTTTTGATGGTGCTCAGAGACAGCACACCGAAGAATGTGCCAACTACATTGCCCACGCCACCGGAAAGCATGGTGCCGCCGATGATGGAGGAAGCAATGGCGTTCATCTCCGCGCCACTGGCGTGAGAAGGAGAACCAGAACCTACATGCATGAAATAGACGAAACCGCCAATACCCGCCAATGTGCTGCACAGCAGGTGCGCCAGGAACTTGGTACGTCTGACATTGATGCCCAGCATATTCGCACTGTGCATATTGCCGCCCACCGCATAGAAGTTCCGCCCCAGTTTACCCCAACGAAGCAGAATAAACAGTGCAATCACAACCAAAAGTGCAACCACTACACCGGGCTCCACATAAGCAGGAACATATTTTCCCAGCTTATTGATCGAACCCATACCAGGAACATAAATCCGGGTAGCCTTCAAAGCTTTAAATGCCTCATGCTCCACATTGAACTGCGTTGCATTGACAATGGTCGTCATGCCTTTGGCAAAGAACATACCAGCCAGAGACACGATAAAGGGCTGGATTTCCAGGTAGGCAACCAAGTAGCCCTGAACCAAACCGAATGCAACGCCGATTCCCAGAGCCAGCAGCATAGCGGTAATGACACTGCCGCCGTTATAGTCCAGATGCACTGCACAGCTCATGCAGACCAGGGCAGTCAATGTACCTACGGAAATATCAATGCCGCCGGTAATCATAACAATGCTCATGCCGCAGGAGAGAATAATCAATGCTGCATTGTCATTGAGGATGTTGAAGAATGCCTGAGGTTTCTGGAAACCAGATCCCAGGAAGATAACAGCACAGGCATACATGACGAAGAATACAACAATGGTAATCGTCAGCAGCAGGTTTGTATCCGAGATACCAGCGCGGCGGGACAGTTTTCCGTTCTTAACTGAAATTTCCGGTGCCATATTACTTCGCCTCCTTTCTCGCTTTCCACATCTTGGACAGCTTCTCCCGCACCACAGGTGCACTCATTACCACCAGGATAATGACAACCACGGCCTTATAAGCAGGCAGCGCATCCGATGCAACATTGAATTTGTACAGTGTTGTGGTCAGGAACTGAATCACATAAGCACCCAGAATGGATGCAGCCATGTTGAACTTGCCGCCGCTGAGGGCATTGCCGCCCAGAGCCACCGCCAAAATGGCATCCATTTCGATATCCTTTGCGATAACGGAATAGTTGATGGTAGAGATACGGCTGACCTTAATCAGCGCTGCAACCGCAACGCACAGTCCCAAAATTACATACGTCAGGAACTTAACAAAAGCAGGATCAATACCATTGAGCCGGGAAGAATGGCTGTTGATACCGACAGACTGGGTATACAGTCCCAGTGTGGTAAACTTCAAAACCAGCGCAATGACAATCATGCAGGCAATCGCGATAAACACAGGCGTCGGAACCGGGATGCCGGGAATGAAGTTTCCGAAGTAAGCAAAGACAGGATCGTTGACAATGGGCAGCGTGTTGTTGTTGATCCAGGCTGCAATGGAGCGTCCGGCTGTGAACATAATCAGCGTGGCAACCATGGGCTGAATCTTGAAGTAGGCAACCAGAGTACCGTTGAATGCACCGAACAGCATGGCCACAACACAGCCAACAAGGAATGCAACAATGATGGGAGCCTGCATGGTCTCAGGACGAACCTGATCTCCGCACAGAATCCGCAGAATCACGGAACCGGCAATGGCGATGGTAGCACCGACAGAAATATCCTGTCCGCCGGAAGCGGAGGTGACCAAGGTCATACCAATGGCCAGAATGACCAGTTCGGAAGCATTGTTCAAAATGGTAATCAGATATCCGGACAAAACCGGATCGCCGTTATTGTTCTGCCCCAGTGTAATGGCAAAGAACGAAGGATCCACAATCAAATTGAATACAACCAGAATCAGCAGAGCGGCAATGGGGATAAAAATCTGCTGCCGCACCAGTTCCTTCAGTCTGGTTCCTAAGGTTTTCTTTGTGGGAGTTTCCAGCTTGGTCATATCAGTTCCCACCTCCTGCAATCGTAGACATTATCTTGGTTTGGTTCAAATCTTCTCCGGTGAGCTCGCCTACCACTTTCCGGTCGCGCATAACAACCAGACGGGAGCAGGTACGCAGCATCTCATCGATTTCGGAGGAAATAAAGGTGACACTCTTGCCCTCCGATGCAAGCTTCAGCACCAGCTTCTGAATTTCTACCTTGGTACCAACGTCAATACCACGGGTGGGCTCATCCAAAATCAGGTATCTGGGATTGGTGAGCAGCCAGCGTGCCAGAATTACTTTCTGCTGGTTACCACCGGAAAGCTGCTTGATGGGTGTTTCAGACGAAGCCGTCTTAATTTCCAGCAGCTTGATGTACTCATCGGCAAATGCCTCAGCCTGAGCTCTGGAAATGGGCTTGAAGAAACCCTTCATCACCTGCAGCGCCAGGATGATGTTGTCACGAACGGAAAGATCGCCTACGATACCATCACGCTTCCGGTCTTCCGGCAAGTAGCCAATGCCAAGTTTCATGGCATCCAAGGGTTTATTGATCTTAACCTGCTTTCCATCCATGGAAACCGTGCCGCTGGTCTTCCGATCGGCACCAAAGATCGCACGGACACATTCGCTTCGGCCGGAACCGAGCAAGCCCGTGAAGCCATTGACCTCTCCCTTGCGGATGGAGAAGTCGAAGGGCTTGATTCCTGCCGCACTGGACAGCTGGGTTGCCTCCAGTACCGGTGTTCCGGTATCCATCTGCTTGTCTTCTGCGTCATTGCGGATCGAGGCCATATCGTCCAGTTCCTTGCCCAGCATTTTGGAAACCAGCTGGACGCGAGGCAGCTGTGCAATGGGATACTCCCCTTCCAGCTGACCATCCCGCAGAACTGTAATGCGGTCACAGACTTCATATACCTGATCCAGGAAATGGGTTACAAAGATGATGCCTACGCCCTTCAGCCGCAGGTCCTTCATCAATGTAAACAGCTTGGCAACTTCCTGCTCGTCCAGAGAAGAAGTGGGTTCGTCCAAAATCAGAACCTTGCAGTCCATATCTACTGCTCTGGCGATTGCCACCATCTGCTGTACGGCAATGGAGCAGCTGCCCAGCTGCTGGGTGGGACTGGCGGGAATTCCCAGAGCATGAAGCAGTTTTGCTGCACCTTCATTCATCTGCTTCCAGTTGGTGAAGCCGCCCTTTGTTCTTCCAATATACATATTCTCTGCAACCGTTAAGTTCGGGCAGAGGGTAATTTCCTGATAAACTGTGCTGATACCCACATTCTGGGCATCCTGCGGGGATTTGATGGTCACGGCCTTTTGGTGGCCCTTGATGTAAATTTCACCGCCGTCTTTTTCATAAACACCGGTCAAGACTTTAATCAGTGTTGACTTGCCGGCACCATTTTCGCCCATCAATGCATGAATTTCTCCCTCACGCAGGGTAAAATCCACATGCTGCAGGGCCTTTACACCGGGAAAGTATTTGCAAATTCCGCGCATTTCCAAAACTGCGCCCTCTTGCATAGTTCTTGCCTCCTTCTCTGGGATTTCCTGTCCGAATCACGAAGGGCACGCAGTACGGCCGGGTAAGCCGAACCGCGTGCCCCAGTGTTATCACATTACGATGTGAGTGATGTATGGAGTTTTAGATGCCGTAGGTATCTACATCTTCCTGGGTGATGGTAGCTGCGTCGAAGTAGGTCTCCTCCAGGTAGATAACCTTTTCAGCGGGAGCGTTGCCAGCTTCCAGGCCCTGGATGATCTCGTTGATGGTATCAGCCTGGAAGGGGTTGCACTGGCCGTCGAAGTTCCAGTTGCCAGCCAGCACTTCTTCCAGTGCCCACTTGTTGCAGTCGAAGCCCATGATGATCACGTCGCCGTCAACGCCGTGGGTAATGCCAGCGGCATCCAGAGCAGCAACAGCGCCCTTGGCCATGTCGTCGTTTTCAGCGTAGATAACGTTGAATTCCTTGCCGGAGTCGATCACAGCCTGAACGATCTGCTGAGCGTTTTCAGCATTCCACTCAGCGGTCTGCTGGGTAACCATGTTCCAGTTTTCATCCTCTTCGCACTTCTTGGTCAGAGCATCGGAGCGGCCCAGCTGAGCGGAGGAGCCCATAACACCCTGAATGTGGATCACGTTGTACTCTTCCAGGCCCTGCTCGACCAGCCAGTCAACAGCGATCTGGCCTTCCTTGTAGGTGTCGGAGACAACGGAGGCAACATACAGGCCCTCGTCAGCGTCAATGGTACGGTCGAACAGGATAACCTGAATGCCAGCGTCCTGAGCATCCTGCAGAACGGTGTCCCAGCCGGAAGTGCCAGCAGCGGAGAGCAGCAGGTAGTCCACTTCGTCCTGGATGAACTTCTGAGCAGCAGCGATCTGCTCGTCGTTCTTCAGGGAGTAAGCGAAAGAAGCATCGTAGCCGTTCTCTTCACAGAAAACACGCTTCAGGTCTGCATCGTTAGCAGTACGGTAACCGGACTCGTTGGGGTCATTGTTGATGATGCCAACCTTGATCAGTTCGGCAGGTGCTTCAGCAGCCTCAGTTTCAGCAGGGGCTGCAGTGGTGCCTTCGGCAGCGGCAGCAGCCGTGGTCTCAGCGGGGGCGGAGGTGCCGCAGGCAGCCAGAGCCATGACCATGACCAGAGCCAGCAGCAGAGCGATCAGCTTTTTCATAGTTTTTTCCTCACTTTCATTTTTTCGGATCCGGAAGATCCCCACCGTGGGTGTTTCCCTGCGGTGTTTGTATCTGTATTATGCAACCAGATTTCCCAATTGTCAATGCATAGTGTACAGTTTCAGATGTGTAAACAATACAAATATTTTTCACTTCTTACAATATGGTACCAATTTACTATTTCTTTTTTTCTTTTATTTGATATTTTACGATTCAAGATTGTTTTGGTTGAATTTTTTACGATTTCCAAAATTTGTCGACAAATTTTGTCTATGGTAAAAACGCAAAATTGGTTTAATTTTCTTTGAATAATTTAAGAAGATTTGGAAAACTTTCCGATAAAACAGATTCAATCTGCAGCAGCCGTACTGTCAGTCAGGTTGTATAGAAGCATAAAGATTGTAAATTTTTTCATTTTTGATATAATGTATAGAAAAAAGCAGGAGGCAGGCAGCATGGCAATGAAATATCAAATTCTGGCACAACTGCTCCGTGAAGAACTGGCTATGCACAGCGGGATACGGAACTACCATTTACCTACAGAACGAGAATTATCCGAGCGCTACAATATGAGCCGGCAGACTGTCCGCCATGCTCTGGCCTTACTGACGCAAGAGGGCTTGATTCAGCGACGGCAAGGAAGCGGCGCATATGCGACTCAGCAGCGGACTTCCGCCTCCATGCAAATTGCAGTAATTACCACTTTTGTGGATGAATACATCTTCCCTACCATCCTGCATGACATGGAAGAGGTTTTGCAAAAGCATGGCTACCGCATCGAGGTATATGTGACCCGGAATCGGGTCGGTGCGGAGCGAGATATTTTGACCAGCCTGATACAAAATCCTGTAGGCGGAATCCTGGTGGAAGGTTCCAAAACTGCGCTGCCCAATCCCAATCTGGATCTTTATCAAGTTCTGCAGCGCATGCATATTCCCATTGTTTTCTTTCAGGGATTCTATGGTGCATTGCCCCACATCAGCTCTGTGACCGACGACAACTATTCTGGCGGTTACCGTCTGGCCAACTATTTGATTCAAAAAGGCCACAGGGCCATTGGAGGAATTTTCAAAAGTGACGATCTGCAAGGCACGGAACGCTACAACGGTACCATGAGTGCCATTCGAGATGCAGGCTTGCCTCTTCCGGATCACCAGATTTGCTGGTATGATACGGAGCAGCGGCTGAAACTGGTAGACGAAAAAAACATTTCTATGCTCCGTGCTTTCCTCAACAATCGGCTGGCAAATGTTACAGCCGTTATTTGCTATAATGATGAGATCGCCTATTACCTGATTCAAGTTCTGCGTTCTGTTGGTCGGAAAGTCCCGGAACAGATGGCGGTAGTGAGCTTCGATAACAGTTATTACAGCCAAATTTCTCCCATTCCCATAACCTCCATGGGGCATCGCCGCCACAGGATGGGCACCGAGGCAGCGAAACAGCTTCTTCTTTTGCTGCAGGGACACAGCAGCCGTTCTCTGGTTCTCCCCTGGGAGTTGATTGAACGAAGCAGCGGCTAACAAAACAATCCCCATTGAAATGCCGGTTTGAGGTGCCCCCTGTCAAGTAGACAGTGAAAAAACAAAAGAATATTTTGTTGGAGATGGTCTCTGCTTTGGCAGG
>CALXDU010000088.1 GCA_944387145.1 uncultured Oscillospiraceae bacterium
GGCAATTTTGGTTTTCACGCCAGAATCACCTTTTCTTCGCTTTCCACAATGGTGCCGATGACATAGGCATCTTCGCCGTTGTCCTTCAGAATGGACAGGGCCAGCGCAACCTGGTCGGCCGGCACCACGATGCTCATGCCCACGCCCATGTTGTAGGTGTTGAACATATCCCGCTCGGGGATGTTGCCAAACTTTGCAATCAGGTCAAAGATGGGCAGAACCTTCACAGCGGACTTGTCGATCTTGGCGCCCAGTCCATCGGGGATGGAACGGGGGATGTTCTCGTAGAAGCCGCCGCCGGTGATATGGCTGATGCCCTTGACGTTGACCTTCTCCAGCAGAGCCAGAACGGGCTTGACGTAGATCTTGGTGGGGGTCAGCAGGGCCTCGGCAATGGTCTTGCCGCCCAGTTCCTCCCGGGGGACGTAGAGCTGGGGATTGTTGTTGTCGATGTCAAAGACCTTCCGGCACAGGGAGAAGCCGTTGGAGTGAATGCCGGTGGAGGGCAGGGCAATGACCACGTCGCCGGCTGCCATGGTGTTCTTGTCCAGAATCTTCTTCTTGTCCACCACACCTACGGCAAAGCCTGCCAGGTCATATTCGTCTTCCGGCATCATGCCCGGATGCTCGGCGGTTTCGCCGCCAATCAGGGCGCTGCCGGCCTGGACGCAGCCCTCTGCCACGCCGCCGACGATTTCGGCAATTTTCTCCGGGACATTCTTGCCGCAGGCAATGTAGTCCAGGAAGAACAGGGGCTTGGCGCCCACGCAGATGATATCATTGACACACATGGCCACGCAGTCGATGCCGATGGTGTCGTGCTTGTCCATGAGAATGGCCAGCTTCAGCTTGGTGCCCACACCGTCGGTGCCGGAGACCAGCACAGGCTCTTCCATTCCGGCGATGGGCAGACCGAAGCAGCCGCCGAAGCCGCCCACATCATCCAGGCAGCCTTCGTTGCGGGTGCGGGCAACGTGCTTTTTCATCAGTTCCACGGCCTTGTAACCGGCGGTGATATCCACACCGGCGGCGGCGTAACTGGCGGAGTAGGAATTGGTATGTTCCATGGGAGTGCTCCTTTATCGTTGGTAATGGGGTTTATTCTTCACCGGTCCAGCAGTAGGTGCAGACCTTGCTGCGGTCCAGGCCGATGGCTTCCAGCAGGCCGTCCAGGGACTGATAGCCCAGGGAGTCGAAGCCCATCTGCCGGCAGATAGCTTCCCGCATGGCCTTGCCTCGCTGGGTAGAGCCGTCGGCGTATTCTTCCAGATGCTTCTGGCCTTCGTCGCCTTCCAGCTCCTGGATGACTTTCCGGGCCAGCAGCTCCATTTCGGAATTGCTCCGGGAGAAGTTCAGGTATTTGCAGCCGTACATAATGGGCGGGCAGGCAGAGCGCATATGCACTTCCTTGGCACCGCTCTTGTACAGAAATTCCACGGTTTCCCGCAGCTGGGTGCCCCGGACGATGGAGTCGTCCACCAGCAGCAGTTTCTTGTCCTCAATCAGTTCCGGTACGGGAATCTGCTTCATTTCCGCAATCATGTTGCGCATCTGTTGGTTGGAGGGCATGAAGGAACGGGCCCAGGTGGGGGTATATTTGACGAAGGGACGGGCGAAGGGCTTGTGGGACTGGTTGGCATAGCCAATTGCGTGGGGCAGACCGGAGTCCGGCACGCCGGCAACGTAGTCCACATCCGGCATGGTGCCGTTTTTCTCTTCATCCCGGGCCATGATCTCGCCGTTGCGGCAGCGCATGACCTCGACGTTTTTGCCTTCATAGTTGGAGTTGGGGTAGCCATAGTAGGTCCACAGGAAGGCGCAGATTTTCATCTTCTCCCCGGGAGCTGCCAGCTGGCGGATGCCGTCGGGGGAGATTTCCACAATCTCACCGGGGCCTAAGTTGTAGCAGACCTGGTAGCCCAGCTTCTGACAGGCGAAGGACTCAAAGCTGACGCAGTGACCGCCTTCTTTTTTGCCCACCAGCACCGGCAGACGGCCCATCCGATCCCGGGCAGCGATGATGGAATTGGCAGTCAGCAGCAAAATGGTGCAGGAGCCGTCAATGACGGACTGAGCATAGTGGATGCCGTCAATCAGATTGTCGCAGCGGTTAATCAGGGCCGCGGTCAGTTCCGTGGCGTTGACCTTGCCGGAGGACATGGCCATGAACTGATGGCCGGGGCCGGAGAAGGTCTTTTCCACCAGTTCCTCTGCGTTGTTGATAATGCCCACGGTGGACAGGGCAAACAGGCCCAGATGGCTGCGGAACAGCAGAGGCTGAGGATCGGTGTCGGAGATACAGCCGATGCCGATGGTGCCGCTCATCTTGGTCAGGTCATTTTCAAATTTGGTACGGAAAGGGGTATTTTCAATGTTGTGAATTTGGCGCTGGAATCCTTTGTTCGGGTCGTAGAATGCCAGACCACCCCGGCGGGTGCCCAGGTGGGAATGGTAGTCAGTACCGAAGAAAACGTCATGGACACAGTCGCTGTGGGAAATTGCTCCGAAGAAACCACCCATAAGGGAATATCCTCCTTGATTCTATGTGCAGATTGAAGGTAACAGGGAATCAGTGGTCACGGCAGCGGAAAACAGCTGCCGTGACCAGAGAGGGAAATCAGGCGAAGAACAGGGTGTTCAGAGTCATGGGGTCGATGTACTTGCCGTCCTTGTAAACACGCATGTTGCCGGAAGCAATTTCGTCGATGAGCATGACCTTGCCCTCGGCGTCGTAGCCGAACTCGAACTTGATGTCGTACAGATCCAGACCCTTGGCCTTCAGATCGTCGGCAACGATCTTGGTGATGGCCTGGGTCATTTCCTTCAGGGAGTCGTACTGCTCGGCAGTCATAACGCCCAGATCCACCAGACCGTCCTTGGTGACCAGAGGATCGCCCTTGGCGTCGTTCTTGAAGGTGGTTTCTACATAAGCGGGCAGGTCGGCGCCTTCTTCAATGTAGTCGGAATAGCGGCGGAAGAAGGAACCCACAGCCTTGTACCGGCAGATGACTTCCAGACCCTTGCCGAAGACCTTGGCGGGCAGCACTTCCATGGTGGTGTCGTCCAGGTTGGCGGAAACATAGTGGGTACGGATGCCGGCGGCATTGATCTTTTCAAAGAAGTAGATGGACATGCGCAGGTTCACATCGCCTACGCCCTCGATGGTCAGACCGACGCTGTTTTCACCGGGATCAAAGACGCCGTCCTTGCCAGTGCAGTCGTCCTTGAACTTCAGCAGGCAGTTACCGTTGGGCAGGGCATAAACATTCTTGGTCTTACCGGTGTAGAGCAGCTTGAGATTTTCCATGATAATTACCTCTTTCTGAAAATAGATGTTTATGTTGAAACAGTGGGCTTACACATTCAGCTCCGCCTGAAGAGCGGCGTCCTTTTCCAGGACTTTCTTAGCATCGGCAGCACGCTTGGCGTCCAGTTTGGCAGCCAGGTCCTTGTCCTCCACTGCCAGAATCTGGGCGGACAACAAAGCGGCATTCACGCCTCCATTGATGGCAACGGTAGCCACCGGAATACCGGAGGGCATCATAACCGTGGAAAGGAGTGCGTCAATGCCGTCGAGACAGGTAGACTTACAGGGTATGCCAATCACAGGCAGGGTGGTGTTGGCTGCAATGGCGCCAGCCAGATGGGCGGCCATGCCGGCTGCGGCGATGATGACGCCAAAGCCATTTTCCCGGGCGGACAGGGCAAAATCCCGAGCCTCTACCGGGGTGCGGTGGGCAGAATAGACGTGGCACTCGTAGGGAATGTCCAAAGAGGCCAGAGTGTCCATAGTCTTGCGCAGGATGGGAAGATCACTGTCGCTGCCCATGACGATACCGACTTTTTTCATGTGTTACCTCCAAAGAAAAGTAAATAAAAAAGGGCGCACTTATCCCAAAAAGAAGGGAAAGTGTGCCCAGACGGTCGGCTATTATAACGCCCTTACTCCGTGTGGTGCTCCACTGATCCGTCAGTCATAAGGGGTTGTAGAAACTACGTCCATATTATACCATGGGGCAAAAATCACGTCAAGTCGCAGAAAGCCAATTTCTGTCAGGATTTTGCCGGGGCAGCATGTGTATGTTGCCAAAATTGCCCGGCTGATTTTCTGCTGGGCAGGCGGCAGAAAGGGGAAATCACCCCAACATATTCATACTACCATCCTTTTCGCCACAGGTCAACAGGAAAAATGGCATTATCTCTAATTTCTGCGTTTTATATGGAAGGAAACTGGATAGTTTGTACATAATTACGTCTTGCATTTTTCGCAGGAGATGGTATAGTAAAGGCACAAAAGGAATGACCGATGGAATCGGAAATTCCTGGTTCTGAAGCAGCCGCTTTGGAATCTGACAGACACCGCTTCCGTTTCCTCAGCAGCAAAATTACTGGAAGGGATTCAATTTTTGTCAGCAGAAGCCGTGTCTGATCCTGCAGAAAGAGAGGTTAATCAAGGATGTTAGATATCAAGAGTGAACAGAAGTAACCCTTGGCTGATTCGATTGCGAAGAAAGCCAAGGGTTATTTCTTTTTGCGCTTGTTCTTGTGTTGACAATACCGCCTGGGCAATGCTAAGATAGCCCGGAAAGGGGGGCGATCCATGGAACTTGCCCTGAAAGAGAAATCCGGCCTGACCGGAAATCAGCTGAAACTCATCGCCATGGCGGCTATGACGCTGGATCATATTGGGGCGTATCTGCTGCCCCAGGCGCTGATTCTGCGCATCATCGGGCGGCTGGCTCTGCCGATTTATGCGTACATGATCGCCGAAGGCTGCCGCTATACCCGAAACCGGAAGAAGTACTTGCTGCGGATTGCTGGCCTGGCGGCGGTGTGTCAGGCGGTGTATTTTTTCGCCATGGGGTCAGTGTATCAGTGCATTCTGGTGACCTTCAGCATGGGAATTGGGCTAATTTATGCCCTGGATTACGCAGATAAGCAGAAAAAGTGGACGGTAGGCATTGCCGCCTTGGCGGCAGCGTTTTTTGTGTGCAGCATCCTGCCGGACTTACTCAGCGGTACGGATTTTGGAGTTGACTATGGCATCTGGGGGGTACTGCTTCCGGTGCTGATCTATTTTGCCCGGAGCAAGTGGGAGAAACTGGGGATGCTTACCCTGGGGCTGGTTATGCTGGGAGCTTCCTATGGGTGGGCCCAATGGTTTGCCCTGGCGACGGTGCCGCTGCTGATGCTGTATAACGGCCAGCGGGGAAAGCACGCCATGGGCATGGTGTTCTACCTGTATTACCCGGCCCATCTGGTGGTGATTTACCTGCTGGGATTTGCGCTGTATGCTTAATCGAAGGGAAAACCCAGATACCCCGGCGCCTGGGCCGAAGGTTTCAGGGACAGGAACATGGCCAACATGGTCTGGTTCCCCGGGGTGCGGAAGGTTCCTTCGGTGCAGCCCAGTGCTTTGACGATTCCTCCGGCGGCCTGTGTATTTCCCAGAAGTTCCAGCCCCTGCAGGGCCGTTCCTTCCTGAGAGGCGGCCAGCAGGAAATCTTCCCCGGCATAGAACCTGGCAAAGCTTGCCAGATACCTTATATTTTCTTCTTCCTGCACGACCCCGTCTTCCGGCAGATACTGCCGCCGAAGGCGGGTGTATTCGTCTGGTGCCAACATACGCAGGGCAGCAGGGTCCTTGGCGGCGGGGACAGATAATTTTGCGCAGTAGCAGCAGTCCCGGTAGCCCATGCCGCCATACATCTTCCGCAGACCCTCACTGGCGGGGGACAGCAGAATGCCGGCATAGCCCCGGGCTTTCAGCAGTTTTTTGGTGTGGGTCATCAGGGTGCGGCACTGCCCCCGGCCCCGGAAGTCCGGGTGGGTGGCAACGGCGTAGAGATAGGCCAGCTTCTGGCCCTGGTACTGGGCATCCAGCCAGTACAGCGCTGCGGTGACCTGGTTGCCGTGCATCAGCACCTGGCACCGGGCCGGGCTGTAGGCAGTGGAAAAGAAGGCGTCGATGGCGTCCTCCGGGTCGCCAAAGGAACACTGCCAAAGATCTTTAAGCTGATCAATGATCATAGGAAATCTCCTCGTGGAGGTAGGCCCAGGATTTTTCTACCATATGGTCGGGATTGTAGGAGAGCTTGGCCTTGCGCAGACCTTCCAGACCCATGTCGTCTTCCCGGTCCAGGAATTTTACCTCCGGGTACTTCTGGCGCAGATACCGGGCAAATTCGCTGTTAATGGCATTGTAAGCGCCCTCCACATCTTCCCGGGCCTTTTCAAAGTGGATATCAAAGGTATCCGGAGACATACGGGAGCCCATGGTCACTGCCAGGATTTTTTCTCCCTCCATCAGCATCAGCCCCTCCATCTGAAGGGCTGCGTAGCATCGGAAGGCCCGGGACAGAGCGATGGTTTCCAGCATGTAATTGCCGTGGGGGTCTTCCTGAATCCGGTGGGTGTACCAGTCTTCCACCATGCATTGGGCCTGGGGGATATTCTCCGGGGTCAGGGGGACAACGGTATAGTCCGGATGCTCTGCCCGGAAGCGGTTGAAGTGGTTGCGCTTTTTCTGGAATTTCCGGCCCCGCAGATCTGCCAGATCATCCACGGCGTAGACATAGTCAAAGCCGTCCCGGTCAATCCGGCGGAAGAAACGGCCGGGGAACCAGCTGTTCAGCTCTTCCCAGTCTGCTGGCAGCATGTTGGTAATCCGGCAGGGAATGCCCCGCTGCTGGGCGTCCTCCAGAATCAGGGAAATCACCGCCCGACGGTCACCGTTGCCAATGGGATAAGGGTAGACACTGCGGCCGTAGAAATGGGAGAAAAAGGCGGCGCAGCCATGGACAAAGGCCACCTTCTGATGGCCCCAGAGGACCAGGTTGGCAAAAGAATACTCACAGCCCCGGTTGGGAACGCTGAATAAAATGGATTCATATTGTTCTTTCTGGTTTACTTGCAGTCGCTTAAAATCGATCATAATTTCACTCCTTCAACAAAGCATCATACCATAGTTTGTCCATAAAAACAAGCCGGGAACCCAAAGGGGTTCCCGGCTTCCTGTAGGTGTTACAATGATGTGTGACAAATAGAAAAAAGAATAGCGAATAGGAGTGATCTGTGTTAAGGTTAAGTT
>CALXDU010000089.1 GCA_944387145.1 uncultured Oscillospiraceae bacterium
GACTCTATTTGCCGCCGCAGGCGACAGACTCTGCGAGGCTTTTAAAAAAATCAGGCCGCCCTGTTTCGGGCGGCCTGATTTTTTGCGTTGAAAATCCCAAAATAAAGTGCTATAGTAAGAGGAAAAAACGAAGAAGGAACGATAATGCAGCAAAAACTTTTCTCTGACCGGGCGCTGGTCAGACTGATGATTCCTCTGATTGTAGAACAGGCTCTGACCATTCTGGTAGGCATGTGCGACGGCGTGATGGTTTCCTCCGTAGGCGAGGCGGCGATTTCCGGCGTTTCCCTGGTGGATATGATTAACGCTGTGGTTCTGACATTGTTTGCCGCCCTTGCCACCGGCGGCGCTGTGGTGACCAGCCAGTTTCTGGGTGCCCGGCAGCAGGAAAAGGCCCGGCAGAGCGCTGCCCAGCTGGTGCTGATGTCCGGTGCCGCAGGTCTGGCAGCTGCGGTGCTGTGCCTGGTATTTGCCCGGGGAGTCATGCGGCTGTTCTTCGGCAGTATCTCCGATGAGGTGATGGAGGCAGGACTGATTTATCTGCGGATTACGGCGCTGTCTTTTCCCTTCATCGCATTGTACAATGCCGGAGCCGCCATTTTCCGCAGCGTGGGAAACAGCAAGATATCCATGAAGGTCAGCCTGCTGATGAATGCCATTAATGTTGTGGGAAATGCCTTCTGCATTTTCGTGCTGAAAATGGGCGTTGCCGGTGTGGCGGTTCCCACATTGGTCTCCCGCATGGTGGCAGCGGTGGTAATTCTGGCGCTGGCCTGCGATAAGCGCCAGCAGCTGAGCCTGGAAAAGGCATACCTGGGCAGCGTGGATCGCCGGATGATGGGAAACATTTTGCGCATTGGTGTGCCCTCTGCCTTTGAAAACGCATTCTTCCAGCTGGGGCGGCTGATTGTTGTGAGCATGATTGCCCTGTTCGGCACCACCCAGACCTCTGCCAATGCAGTGGCCAATACCCTGGACAGCATCGGCGTCATCATCGGTCAGGCCATGGGCCTTGCCATGGTAACGGTGGTGGGGCAGAGCGTGGGCGCCGGAGATCTGGCCCAAACCAACTACTATACCAAGAAGCTGATGATCTGGACTTACATTATGCAGGGCCTGAGCAATGTGCTGATTATCCTGTTTGTGGATCAGCTGATTGGTTTCTACAGCGCCCTGTCGGAGGAAACGGTGGAACTGGCACGCACCTTGGTGCTGATTCATACCTCCTGCGCCATTGTTATGTGGCCTGCATCCTTTGTTCTGCCCAATGCGCTGCGGGCTGCAAACGATGTGAAATTTACCATGTACGTGGGCATCGGTTCCATGGTGGCCTTCCGGATTGCCGGGTCCTGGATTCTGTGCGTGTCTCTGGGTATGGGAGCTGTGGGCGTGTGGATTGCCATGGTTGCCGACTGGATCTGCCGCATCAGCTTCTTCCTGCCCCGGATGATCTCGGGAAAGTGGAAGAGCAAATACGCCTCTGTCTGATGATCTCAGGCCCAGATCGGCAGCTGCTCAAAACGGCGGAGCGTTCCCTGGTAGGGGAAAGAAATGCAGCAGGAGAATAACATGGGGGCCCGGGAGGAATCTCTGGCCCCGTATTTGTGATCGCCCACCAGCGGATACCCTCTGCTGGCAAACTGTACCCGGATCTGGTGGCTGCGGCCGGTGTGCAGCCGAATCCGAACCAGACTGGACTGCCCCTGGGTCAGGCGGGTAAATTCCAGTCTGGCTTTTTTTACGCCGCCGCGCATCCGTTTTACCACGAATACCTTGTTTTTTTTGGAATCCTTCCATAGAAGATCTTCCCAGTCACCCTGCTCCGGAGGGATACCGTGCACCATGGCCACATACTCTTTGACCATGGTGCCTTCCTGGATGACTTTGGACAGACTGGCGGCAGCCTGCTTCGTGCGGGCGTAAACCATGACCCCGCCTACATTCTGATCCAGCCGGTGGATGGGAAAACATACGCCCCCCAGCTGCCGGGTAAGTTCGGCGGGAACATCCCGCTCCGAATCCAGCCCCACGGGCTTGATACATACGGCGATATTGGCATCGGTATAGAGAATTTCCAAAAGCATACCCTCCCTGGAAACGGTTTTTTGCAGTATAACACAAATTCCCGGTTTTTCAAAGGGGGATGGTTGCATCTTTTTGGTTTTCTTGTATAATGGGAGAAAAAAGGAGGATGTAAGATGACTACGAAGGATTATCAGCGCCGCTCACCGCTGAGCATTTTTTTGCGCTATTTTGGAAATCATAAGAAACTGTTTGCCGTTGACGTAGCCTGCGCCGTGGGTATTGCGGTGATTGACCTGGCATTTCCCCTGGTGACCCGCAGCGCTCTGTATGACATGCTGCCCAACCGGATGTACCGGACGTTTTTTGTGATTATGGCGGCTGTGATAGCCAGCTATGTGCTGCGCTCCTTCCTTAATTATATTGTAGCCTATTATGGCCACACCTTCGGTATCCGGGTGGAAGCGGACATCCGCAAGGATCTGTTCAGCCACATGCAGGATCTGAGCTTTGACTTTTATGACAGCAACCGTACCGGCAAGCTGATGGCCCGGCTGACCAGTGACCTGTTTGAACTGACGGAACTGGCCCACCACGGCCCGGAGGATTTGCTGACATCACTTCTGACCATCTGCGGCGCCCTGGCGGTAATGGCCTCCATCCGCTGGCAGCTGGCGGTGATGGTGGCGCTGATGATTCCCATTTTTCTGGTGGTGGTCATGACCATGCGCCGCCGGATGAGCATTGCCTCCGTAGCCGCCAAGGAAAAGACCGGACATATCAACCAGGAAATTGAGAGCAGCCTCTCCGGCATCCGCACGGCCAAGGCCTTCGGCAACGAGGACATTGAGCGCAGCCGGTTCAATGCGGCCAATGAGATTTACAAAACTTCCAAACGGGAATTCCACAAGGCCATGGGTATGTTCCACAGCAGCGTGGAATTTTTCCTGTGCAGTCTGAATGTGGTGGTCATCGGCTTCGGCGGCTACTATGTGATGAAGGGAGAAATGGATTACCGGGATCTGATTACCTTCAATCTGTACATTGCTTCCTTCGTCAACCCCATGCGCAAGCTCAGCAACTTCTCAGAAATGTTTGCCAACGGCTTCGCCGGACTGCGGCGGTTTGTGGATGTGATGGCCACGGAGCCTACGGTGCAGGACAGCCCCGATGCCAAGCCTTTGAAGCAAGTCAAAGGCGGAATTGTGGTGGATAAAGTCTCCTTTGCCTATGACGGTGACCTGGCAGTGCTGCATGATGTGTCCCTGAGGGTGCAGCCCGGAGAAACCGTGGCCATTGTTGGTCCCTCCGGCGGCGGCAAATCCACCTTGTGCCAGCTGATTCCCCGGTTTTACGATGTCACCTCCGGCGCTATCTCCATTGACGGGCAGGATCTTCGCAGCGTGACCCAGCACAGCATCCATGAAAACATCGGCATTGTGCAGCAGGATGTATTCCTGTTTGCCGACACCATTTTTGAAAATATCCGCTACGGAAAGCCTGACGCTACTATGGAAGAGGTGGTGGAGGCTGCCAAGAAGGCGGAGATTTACGACGATATCCAGGCCATGCCCCAGAAGTTTGATACCTATGTGGGCGAGCGGGGAAACCTGCTTTCCGGCGGACAGAAGCAGCGGATTGCCATTGCCCGGATCTTCCTGAAGAATCCGCCCATCCTGATTCTGGATGAGGCAACCTCTGCCCTGGATTCCGTGACGGAAGCCAAGATTCAGCGGGCCTTCGATGCCCTGGCCAAGGGGCGCACCACCCTGATTATTGCCCACCGGCTCAGTACCATCCGCAGCGCCAACCGGATTGTGTCCATTGCTGACGGTGTGATTACCGAATGCGGAACCCACCAGCAGCTGCTGGAAAGCGGGGGCATCTACGCCCAGCTGTACCATACCCAGAATGCTCTGGCGCTGGAAGCCATGACGGATCAATAACAAAAAGCGGCTGACAGGTACTTCTGTCAGCCGCTTTTTGCATCAGCAGGTTACTTCGCCGTCGTGGCTCATCAAGGTTGCCCGCTCCACATGAGCAATGGACAACACCTGTTCCACCAGAGCTTCTTCCTTGTTGGTTTTGACTTCCACAATCATGTCCACCCCAGAGGCGCTTGCGTTCCGGGATTTGATTTTGTAGCTGGAAGTGTTTGCTTTCAGCACGGAATCCAGTTCCCCCTGGATTCCACGATCGGTGGCATTGACCAGCAGGAGCAGGCAGGGCTTTCCGTTGGGGACAAAGTGCAAAACCAGCATTACAACCGTAATCAGGACGGATGCTTCGATGGCAAGCTCGTGCAGAGAAGCTCCGCAGATAATGCCAATGGAAATGGACCAGAACAGGAACGCCAGATCCATGGGGTCCTTTACCGCAGTGCGGAAACGAACAATAGACAGAGCGCCAACCATACCCAGAGAAATCACTGCATTGGATTGAATGGTTACGATGATAGAGGCCGTGATCATAGCGATGACTGGCAAGGAAATGGCAAAAGACTTGGAATAAAATGCTTTGCGGCAAACCAGACGATAAATCACAAAGATATAAGTACCGAGTACCGCCGCTACCAGCAAGGTCACCAGAACCTCGGTGGTAGAGATGTCTGAGTTAAACTGACTCAGAAAAGATTTCTTTAAAATGTCCTGTACACTCATGTAGATTCTCCCTCTCTATATTGAAAACTTTCTGCAAAGGTAGTATTTGGAAAACGCTGTTTGTCTCAAGCTGCCCAGGTCCATAGCCGTGTACAGAAAATCCGGTAGAAATTCATCATATTTTACCTCCAGAATTTGCTTTCCCAGGGGTAAGATCGGCCTGAGCGGAAGGTTCGGCGCAAAAAAACCATCAATATCGGTACTGCATCCAATATTACGGTCAAAGGTAATGCGCACATTCCCGGCGGGATATACAAAAGGGGTGCGCTCGTAGGCGACGATTACTTTTGGACGAAGATACCGCTGCTGACACTGGGCATAAAATTTGCGCAGCAGGGGGGCGTCTTCAGAAGTTGGCGTCAGCTGCCCCTGCAAAATCATCTGATACTGCTCTTTGGTCAGGGGGCAGCTGTCCTTGTGGGTCATATACCGCTGCTTTTTCTTGCATTCCAGGGTAATCTGCCGGTCGGAGGCGTTATAAATCCGAATACGGAATTTTTCCCGGGGATCGGTGCCGTTTTCGTTGTCGTAATAACAGGAATTCTCACTGTCATCAAAATAGAGACTGCGAATGGCATAGGTACCAGAACCGGTGGTGTGGGAATCCAAGGCGCAAAGAGGACGAATGGCCGACGCAATCAGCGTCAATTCCCCTTCGGAGCAGAGGTATTTCAGTTCGTTGCGAAAAGATTCCATTTGACCGCTATGGAGGTGCGGCCATCTTTTTAAAAGATTCATTTTACGCTTCGGCAAAGACTGCTTCCAGAGAGATCCCGCCTGTCACCGGCAGGGTGATCTGAGTGCTTGTCTCGCCTGTGTCTCCTTTCCAACCGACAAACGTATATCCCGGTTCAGGGGTTGCCGTGATTGTGATGGGATAATCGGTGTAATACTGCCCGGTCCAGCTGCCGCCGGACAAGTCAATTTGAGATGTGTTGACGGTAACGGTACCCATTTCCGGATGTGCCGAGGTGATTTGCACCGTTTCCAGGGTACCGGTCAGGTTGAATTCCTTTGCCAAATACGAGACAGCATATTCAGGGCGTTTTCGGAAAAAGCCATCCAGCCAGTCCAGATCCAGGCCATACTTTTTCAAAACCTTCTCAACATTTTCCAGTCGAAAGTTGTTGTTGACCATGTCCATGAAACTCAATACAAAGCGTTTACAGAAATCCGGACTGCGTTTAAGCGAGTTGTATATACTCATATGGCTGTATTGGCACTCATCAGAAAACAGATCGAGAGCTTCTGCATTGCCATACCTTTCAGGATAGTTTGGAACCCATTCCAACGCGCCAATGTCATAGATACACCAGCGCCAGCGCATATCCTCATAAGGGCCGTTGCCAAGATAGGAGGAACGCCAGACTACATAGTTGGTATACTCAGCAACGTCCACATTGCAAAGGTAATAGTTTATTACCATATAGTCAATATAACTTTGCAGGTCTGTCTCTTCCTGAAACTGAGCCCATTGCTCAGGATCGGAAAAGTTGGTCGTATCTACCCAGTACATATACTCATTGTAAGCACTTTGTACTGCACCGTCTTCTGTATCTTCATTGGGAACACCTTCTTTTACTAGGGAACGATCGCTGACCTGATAGTACTGGCGGAAGTACTGCTGATCGTATCGCTCCATCATAAAGCAGTCGTACCAATATTCGCCATTCAGGTAGACTCTGACAGTCTGGCTGTGCAGCAAAGCAACATCCCGGTCAGCGGCGATATCTGCTATGATTACATCGGTCAGATACCTCTTGAGCATAACAGAGTGGGAAGTGACCCCATCAAAGAGTACGGTATCAAACACATTGCTGCCGCTGTACTCTGGGCGTGCAGTCAGGGTCAGGGGCTTCTTTGTTTCCAGCCGAGAGGCACGGCCCTGCAGTCGCAGACCAATGTTCTGGTGCAGAATCTCTCCTGTTTCGCTCAGAAGCTGGAAAACAGCTGGGACTTCGGTATCTTGCAGGTAATTCAACAGGGAATCGGCCTGGGGATCTTTGGGATCGTCGGTGGTAGTGTACCAGGCATCGTAATCCGTGCCAGTTACATGGATACCATCCGGTCCAAACAAATCTTCCGGCTGAAATATCAGCGATAGCGTATATCCATCTTCCGGCTGGGGGATACCCACAAAATAGGTCTGGGTCAATACATCACTGACCAGGCCCCAGTCGCTTACATAAATTGCCCTAACAACGGTACCCTTGTCTACCGGAGTGGGGTCTGGGGTATATGTTTTCCAATCGGACACCACGTTCTGAACAGCGTTGTAAATGTTAGGCTCGCTGGATCGATTTACGATGGGAATACCCTCTGTATACACCGCAGACTGGGTAGTGGGGG
>CALXDU010000090.1 GCA_944387145.1 uncultured Oscillospiraceae bacterium
AGAAAACCCAGTTTATTGTCATTACCCACCGGCGTGGTACCATGGAAGCATCGGATGTTTTGTATGGCGTTACCATGCAGGAACAGGGTGTCAGTAAGCTGCTTCGTTTGGATCTGAACCAGATGGAAGCGTATCTGGGAATTGTAGAATAGGCTTTGGAAAGGAATTGTTATGGGATTTTTTGATAAGATTAAGGCAGGTCTTACCAAAACTCGGGATGCGCTCAGCAATACGCTGGGCAGCGTATTTACCGGCTTTTCAGAAATCGATGATGATTTTTATGATGAGCTGGAGGAAAGCTTGATCCTGGCGGATTTGGGCGTAGACACTGCGGTAAAGGTAACGGATCGACTGCGTAAGGCAGTTCGGGAGCAGCATTTGAAAACTCCGGAAGAAGCACGCCAGACGATGAAGGAAATCCTGGTAGATATGCTGCAAGTTGGCGACACACAGCTGAATCTATCTACTGTACCCAGTGTGATCCTGGTAATTGGCGTCAATGGAGTGGGGAAAACCACAACCATCGGAAAGATTGCCAAACAGTTGACCCAGCAGGGAAAAAATGTACTGTTGGTAGCTGGAGACACTTTCCGGGCTGCAGCTGCAGATCAGCTGGAAATCTGGGCAGGCAGATCGGGTGCAGCGATTGTTCGTCAGCATGAAGGAGCTGACCCGGCCTCTGTTGTCTATGATGGTATTCAATCTGCCAAGGCAAAGAATGCAGATGTTATTATCATCGATACTGCCGGGCGACTGCACAATAAGACCAATCTGATGAACGAATTGAATAAAATCAGTCGGATTGTCAACCGGGAGCTGCCGGACGCAGCAAAAGAGGTGCTTTTGGTGCTGGATGGTACAACCGGTCAGAATGGGTTGATCCAGGCCAAGCAGTTCAAAGAGATTGCAGGTGTTACCGCAATTGCGCTGACAAAACTGGATGGGACAGCCAAAGGCGGAATTGTGATTGCAGTAGCAGATGCGTTGCAGATCCCTGTCAAGTTTGTTGGCGTGGGAGAACAGGCGGATGATTTGATGCCCTTTGTTCCCAGAGACTTTGTGGATGCGTTGATTTAATGGAGGACAAGCTGCAGTATGAAAGTTGTTTTGGCCAGTAAAAATCCGCATAAACTTGTGGAAATCAGTAAGATTACCGAGAAGTTTGACATTGAACTGGTAATGGAATCAGATCTTGGCGTGGATATCGACGTGGAAGAAACCGGAACGACCTTTGAGGAAAATTCTTTCTTAAAGGCAAACGCTGTCATGCAAGCCACAGGCCTGCCTGCACTGGCAGATGATTCCGGCATTGCGGTGGATGCGCTGAACGGAGAACCGGGGGTATATTCCGCCCGGTATGGATTTGATGATACACTGGATGACTGGGGTCGTCTTCAGCTGCTGCTGAAAAATACCGAACATGTCCCTGATGGGCAGCGTCAGGCCCAGTTCGTCTGTGTGATCACCTTGGTGACGCCCCAAGGACAGGTGATTCAGGCCAGGGGAGAGGTACACGGTGAACTTCTCCGGGTACCTGCCGGTGAAGGCGGATTTGGGTATGATCCTATTTTTTACTATCCGCCCTATGGAAAATCCTTGGCGGAAGTTTCTGCGGAGGAAAAGAACCAGGTATCCCACCGCGCAAATGCACTAAAGGCATTTTACGAAAAATTAAAGGAGGCCAATCTATGCTGACAAGCAAGCAGCGTGCTGAGTTTCGAGCTCAGGCAAACGCTCTGGAAACGACTCTTATGGTAGGCAAGGATGGCGTTACAGAAGCTGTAATAGAAGAGGCAGACCGGCTGCTGACAGCCCGGGAACTGATCAAAGGGAAAGTGCTGGAAACTGCACTGATGAGCGCAAGAGAAGTTAGTGATGCGATTTGTGAGGCAACCGGCGCCGATGGAATTTCCTGTGTCGGTTCCAAATTTGTTTTGTATCGCTTCAGCGAAAAATGTCAGGAGCAGCGCAATCAGACCGGACGCGCCAAGCGGAAGGAAACGCCGAAAAGTAAAGCGGACCCTGTTGGAAAAGCTGCCCGTGCCAGACGTCAGGCAGCCAGACAGGCCAGGGAACAACGGAATCAGTACTTCCGGGAGCAGGCAATTGAAAAGGCCATCGAGAGAGATCGGGAAAGGCAGCTTCGCAAACAGGGTAAGTAATTTTTCATTATTACGAATAGATGGGAGAGGTGCAACATGGATAGAATCGGCATTTATGGCGGAACCTTTAATCCCCCCCACGTTGGGCACATTCAGGCGGCAACCCAGGCGATAGAAGCACTGCGTTTGGATCGGCTGATGCTGATCCCGGATCGGATTGCACCTCATAAAGAACTACCGGAAAATTCTCCGCTCCCGGAGCAGCGTTTTGAGATGCTCAAGCTTGCGGTTGCCGGCGATGAACGAATGGTTGCCTCTGACATTGAGCTGAAACGGGACGGTCCCAGTTATACTTATGAAACCCTGAATCAGATACGAGCCAGCTATCCGGATGCGGAGCTGATTTTGCTGATGGGGACGGATATGTTTCTGTCGTTTGACAGTTGGCGTCAGCCGGAACAAATTTTGAAGAATGCGTCTCTGGCAGTTGCCTATCGAGGTGATAAGGATGAAATTTCCGCAGTGCAGGCGCAAAAAATCCGACTGGAGCGTATGGGAGCCAAAGTGATTCTTCTGGAAAATTCCATCCGTGCAATCTCTTCCACCCAATTGCGCCGAATGCTGGCTTTCCAGTGCGCAGATAGTTTCCTGCCGGAAGGTGTTGGCTCCTATATTCAGGAACATGGTCTGTATGATACAGGGGCTGACTGGAAAAAACTGCCTATGGATGAACTGGAACGTGTGGTGGTTCGCCTGCTGAAGCCCAATCGGGTAGCCCATGTGCTGGGGTGCCGTGATACAGCAGTGGAACTGGCCAGACGATGGGGAGCGGATGAAACAGACGCTGCCAGAGCAGGTTTGCTTCATGACATTACCAAAGCCCTGGATGGCCCCCTCCAATTGACATTGTGCGGAGCCTATGGTAAAATGCTCAGTGAATTTTCTCGGAAATATCCGAAAACCCTCCATGCGCTGACGGGTTCTCTGGTAGCAGAGCGGATTTTCGGCGAGAATAGTCGGGTTGTCTCCGCAATTGCCAACCATACCACGGGAAAGGCGGGGATGAATCTGCTTGAGACCATCATTTATGTGGCAGACTATATGGAACCCAACCGGGACTTCCCGGGAGTGGATCGGCTGAGAGAATTGGCCTTTTCGGACATTCGGGCTGCGCTGAAGCTGGGATTGGAAATGACCATGGAACACCTGAATGTGCAGGGAAACGAGGTGTCTCCGGAATCCCGGGAAGCTTTGGCTTGGCTAAATGACCAGATGTCGCTGCCGTGCAATTCTTGATCGAGATTTCCAAGAAAGGAAAGATGATATGTTAACACCCAGAGAGATAGCCATTGAAGTGACCAAAGCGCTGGATGCCAAAAAAGGCATGGATATCAAGCTGCTGAGAATTGATGATGTCAGCAGTCTGGCGGACTACTTTTTGATTTGTACCGGCACTTCCAATACCCATGTCAAAACGTTGTGCGATTACGCTGAGTACACGTTGGAACAGCTGGGAGAGCCAATGCTGGGACGGGAAGGCCATCGTGGAAGCGCTTGGGAACTGCTGGACTATGGTACCATTGTGGTTCATGTATTTACGGAAGAAGCCCGAAAGTTCTATGATTTGGAGCGCCTTTGGGCTGATGCAGAAGTTGTGGACCTGAAAGAAATTATTGTCGAGGAATAACTCGATTTGTAGGGAGGTGTATTCGCCATGAATTACGATTTTGCAAACATTGAGGCCAAGTGGCAGAAGATTTGGGAGGAGAAAAAGCTCTATGCGGCCCAGGACGGCGGCGAGAAGGAAAAGTTCTATGCACTGGTAGAATTTCCTTATCCCAGCGCAGCAGGTCTGCATGTGGGACATCCTCGGCCTTACACAGCCATGGATATCATTGCCCGGAAAAAACGTATGGCGGGCATGAACGTGCTGTTCCCAATGGGTTATGATGCCTTTGGCCTTCCCACTGAGAACTTCGCTATTAAGAATCATATCCATCCCCGGATTGTCACGGAAAATAACATCAAGAATTTCCGTCGTCAGCTGAAGGCGCTGGGTTACAGCTTCGACTGGGATCGGGAAATCAATACCACTGACCCCAAGTACTTTAAGTGGACCCAGTGGATTTTCCTGCAGCTGTATAAAAATGGTTTGGCATATAAGGCAAAAATGCCTGTCAACTGGTGCACCAGCTGTAAGTGCGTTCTTGCCAATGAAGAAGTGGTAGAAGGCGTTTGCGAGCGCTGCGGTGCTCCCGTGGTTCGGAAGGAAAAGAGCCAGTGGATGCTGAGAATTACCAAGTATGCGGATCGTTTGATTGATGACCTGGAGGGTCTTGACTTTATCGATCGCGTGAAGGCCCAGCAGACCAACTGGATCGGCCGCAGCCACGGTGCAGAAGTAAAATTCCGCTCCACGCTGGGTGATGAAATCCTGGTTTACACCACCCGTCCCGATACTCTGTTTGGTGCAACTTATATGGTGCTGTCTCCGGAGCATCCTCTGGTTGCAAAGTGGATGGACAGACTGAATAATGTACCTGAAATCAAGGCGTACCAGGCTGCCGCTGCTGCGAAGTCCGACTTGGAGCGTACAGAACTGAATAAAGAGAAGACCGGCGTAAAGCTCGATGGCGTAATGGGAATTAACCCGGTTAACGGCAAAGAAATCCCCATCTTCATTTCCGACTACGTATTGTCTACTTATGGCACGGGTGCCATCATGGCAGTGCCTGCACATGATGACCGTGACTGGGAGTTTGCTAAGGCTTTTGGCTGCGAGATCGTGGAAGTTGTTGCCGGCGGCAATGTACAAGAAGCAGCTTTCACTCTGAAAGATGATACTGGAATTATGGTCAATTCCGGTTTCCTGAACGGCCTGACCGTAAAAGAGGCCATTCCTGTGATTATCAAGTGGCTCAGTGAGCAGGGGATTGGAGAACCGAAGACCAATTTCAAGCTTCGTGACTGGGTGTTCTCCCGTCAGCGCTACTGGGGTGAGCCGATTCCCATCATCCACTGCCCGAAGTGCGGTGAGGTCCCGATGAAGGAAGCGGATTTGCCTCTGCTGTTGCCTGATGTGGAAAGCTACGAACCCACTGATGACGGTGAAAGCCCCTTGTCTGCCATTACGGATTGGGTCAATGTGAAGTGCCCCTGCTGCGGCGGCGATGCCAAGCGGGAAACGGATACCATGCCCCAGTGGGCGGGTTCCTCCTGGTACTATTTGCGGTATATGGACCCCCACAACGACGAGGCCCTGGCATCCAAGGAAATGTTGGAGTATTGGAGCCCGGTAGACTGGTATAACGGCGGTATGGAGCATACCACCCTGCACCTGCTGTATTCCCGGTTCTGGCATAAGTTCCTGTACGATATCGGCGTAGTGCCCACCAAGGAGCCGTATGCCAAGCGTACCTCCCATGGTATGATTTTGGGAGAGAATCCCCACTATGTCGGCAATTTTGAGAAGCAGGAAGATAAGGATGCCATGATTGCAAAATATGGCTCTGATGCCCTCCGGCCCGCTGTGAAGATGAGTAAGTCTCTGGGCAATGTGGTCAACCCTGACGATGTGATTCGTGAGTACGGTGCTGACACCATGCGTCTGTACGTCATGTTCATCGGTGATTTTGAGAAGGCAGCGACTTGGTCTCCCAAGGCGGTGAAGGGCTGCAAGCGGTTCCTGGACCGTGTATGGGCCATGGCGGAGAATGTTTCGGATATGGAGACGGAATATTCTAAGGCAAATACTTCTCTGATGCATAAGACCATTAAGAAGGTAACCGAAGATATTGATAATTTGAAGCCGAATACTGCCATCGCTGCATTGATGACGTTGATTAACCAGATTGACAAGACCTGTAACCGTGCAGAGTTGAAGACTGTTTTGCAGCTGCTTTCTCCCTTTGCGCCTCATATTTGTGACGAGATCTGGGAGCAGAAGGGCTACGAGGGGATTTGCTCTGTTTCTGCTTGGCCGCAGTATTCTGAGGAAAAGTGCAAAGATAGTGAGATCAACATTGCCGTTCAGGTTAACGGCAAGATGCGCGGCACTGTTCTGATGGATGCCGATCTCAGCGATGAGCAAGTGGTAGCCAACGTAGTAGCGGATGAAAAGATTTCCCGGTTCCTTGCCAAGCAGGGCGGCAGCATTGTGAAGACCATTGTGGTCAAAAACAAGCTGGTGAATCTGATTGTCAAGTAATCTGAGCAGAAAAGTAAGAAGCGTTTGCCATTTTGTGCCCGGAAAAGATTTTTTGTAAATTTATCGAAATCTTTCTTGACAATTGGAGAAAATCCGTATATAATATTCAAGCCTGGTCTTAGGGCCCTGAAAGCATCCAGGATTTAGCCGGATGCCATCGGAGGGAGGGAAAACAATGTCTGAAATTCGCGTGAAGGAGAACGAATCTCTGGAAAGCGCTCTGCGCCGTTTTAAGCGTAGCTGTGCCAAGGAGGGCGTCATCGCTGAAGTCAAGAAGCGCGAGCATTACGTCAGCCCCAGCCTGAAGCGTAAGCAGAAGTCTGAAGCTGCTCGTAAGAACAAGAGAAAATTCTATTAATATCCCTCTTGATTTTTGCTCAAGAACCGCTCTGCGTTGTTGCAGAGCGGTTTTTTGTTGTGGCTTACGTCAAAAAAAGTAAAAAATACTCTTTTGGAATGTTACTGTAAATTCCGCCCACACAGCCACACTTGCACGGACTTTTAGCCACGGTGTCACGGGCTTATAGCCACACCGTCACG
>CALXDU010000091.1 GCA_944387145.1 uncultured Oscillospiraceae bacterium
ACCAGATAGTTGGGAATGGCAAAAACTTCTGCCTGCAAGCCATAAGCCGAAAGAATCCGGCTGATACTTTCTTCAATTCGGAAGGTTTCCGCTCCGCTCATGGCCAGCTCATAACCAAGGTCGGTTGCCAAATCTAACAGAACAATATAATCCATATGGGACGCACCTCGTCAAAATCCTACCGCCATAGTATAACACAAAACCATCAGAATTCAAGAAAAATCGCCGGAATGTCCGGCGATTTTCTGTAGTATCCCTTATTTGCGCAGGAAAATAATGCCCAAAGTTCCGGGGCCGCAGTGGCAGGAAATGGTGCACCCTGCGGTGGCCTCTATGATATTGGTAAAATGACCGTAGCTGTGAACTGCCTCCATGACGGCCTGGTAGCTTTCGTCAGAAACCACAGTCTTCACTACAAATAGCGTCTCCTGGTCGATATCCTCCCGACCATCCAGCCGATCCCGAATATAGGAAGACAGACACTTGGTAAAATTACCGCGATATTTCTTTCCAACGCTGAGCTTGTTATTCACCAGTTCAATGCAGGGCTTCAGGCTCAGCAGGTTTGCGCCCAGAGCGGCAGCAGAGGAGCAGCGTCCACCCTTGGCCAGGTAGTCCAATTTGTCCACGACGAAGCTGGTTTCCACCCGGCTTGCATATTGACGTACAGACTCTGCCAGTTCATCCAGAGAACTTGCGGTTTCCGCCAGAGCGAAAGCCTTCAAAGCAAGAAAGCCCTGTCCAACCGTCAGGTTCTGGGAATCAATGATCCGGACATTGGGAAAATCCTCAGCAGCCAGGCAGGCGTTTTGATAGCTGGCAGAGAAACCGGAACCCAGACAAATCTGAATTACACCGTCGTAGTTTCCGGAATACCGGGAGAAAAATTCCTGATATTCTCCAACGCTGACAGCGGAAGTGGAACACAAATCACCACCGGATGCAACATGGGCAAAGATGTCGGCAGGGGTAATGGTGACGCCGTCTTTATAATCTTCTCCGTTTTTAATCACGGTCAGGGGTACCAGGGTAATATCACAGGATTCCAGAATAGACTTGGGCAGGTCGCAGGTACTGTCAGATAGAATTTTGATCTTCATAGCCTTCTCCTTATGTAGTCAGTTGGTTTGGGAAATGGGGTCAGAGTTCATCATAAAACAGGTGGGTTCCATATCTTTTTTTGTCCGCAGATATTTTGCCCCCCAATCCCGCATGGCAACCAGAATGGGAAGTAAACTTTTTCCGGTTTCCGTCAGGGAATACTCCACCTTCGGCGGGATTACAGCAAACACTTCCCGGGTAATCAGCTGCTGGGCCTCCAACTCCCGAAGCTGTTGGGTCAGCATTTTGGGTGTTGCGCTGATGACCTTATGCAGCTGAGAAAAGCGCAGTTTACCGGAGGAAAGGTGCCATAGAATCAGGGCTTTGTATTTTCCGCCAATCAATTCCAGGGTTGCCTCCACCGGACAGGTCACGTTTGCTTCCATTGCATATACCTCCATGGTATCCAAAAGGGTAGTATGGTACAAAATAGTGCATACTTGCGTTTTGCGCCGCACATGGTAGAATAGTACCACAGATAAGCAGCAGAGTCAATCCGAAAATGCAGAAGAAACGGATTGATTTTTTGGCGGTTTTATCCGATAATAGAAGCGAGGTGGCTGGAATTGAAACTAAAATTTACCGTAGGCGGCATGACATGCGCTGCCTGTTCCGCCCGGGTCCAGAAGGTGGCTTCTCAGGTGCCGGGAGTCCGGAAGGCAGAGGTGAATCTGCTGGCAGGTTCCATGCAGATTGAAGCGGAGTCACCGGATGTAGCCCAAGCAGTCATCCAGGCTGTTCAGAATGCCGGTTACCAGGCCAGCATCCAGGGAGCAGCTCCCCAAAAAAAGGACAATTCACCTCAGAATGATGCCTTGAAAGAAATGAAACGCAGAATTCTGGGATCTGCAATCTGCCTGGTGGTGCTGATGTACTTTACCATGGGCCATATGGTCGGCCTGCCGGCTCCTCACTGGTATCATGGAGAGCAGAACGCATTGGTAGCGGCACTGACCCAGTTTTTCCTGACATTGCCGCCGGTGTATCTTAACCGGGTATACTACAGCCGGGGCCTGAAAGCGCTGTGGCATCGCGCGCCCAATATGGACTCGCTGATTGCCGTGGGTTCTTTGGCAGCGCTGATTTATGGAGTGGCCGCTTTGTTCCGCATGGCCTGGGGCATGGGACATGGTGACTGGGATCTGGTGCGCACATACAGCCAGAATCTGTATTTTGAATCCGCAGCCATGATTCTGACCCTGATTACCCTGGGAAAATATCTGGAAACCCGGGCCAAGGGCCGCACTGGAGATGCCATCCGGGCGCTGATGGATTTGAGCCCCAAAACGGCGGTGGTTCGTCGAAACGGAAGCATACAGGAAATCCCGGTGGAACAGGTTCTGGTAGGGGATACGGTGATTGTACGTTCCGGCGGCAGTATTCCCGTGGACGGAACGGTATTGGAAGGCCGTGCCTCTGTGGACCAGAGCGCCTTGACCGGTGAGAGTGTGCCGGTGGAGAAGGTGCCCGGTGATTCCGTGGCGGCAGCAACGATTAACACGGAAGGCTATCTGGAGTTCCGCGCAGACAAGGTGGGAGAAGATACCACTTTGGCCCAGGTCATTCGCCTGGTGGAGGAAGCCGGTGGTTCCAAAGCGCCCATTGCCAGACTGGCAGACCAGATTGCAGGTGTTTTTGTCCCTGTGGTGATGGGAATCGCACTGGTAACCTTTGCAGTATGGATGCTTGCCGGGCAGAGCTTGGAATTCAGCCTTACCTGCGCCATCTCTGTGCTGGTAATTTCCTGTCCCTGCGCCTTGGGCCTGGCTACGCCGGTGGCAATTATGGTGGGAACCGGGCGGGGCGCGCAGATGGGCGTCCTGTTCAAAAACGCCCAGGCATTGGAAAATCTGCACCGGGTAGATACGGTGGTGCTGGATAAAACCGGTACCCTGACCACCGGAAAACCGGAGGTAACGGACATCCTGCCGGGAGAAGCGGACGCTAAGCAGCTTTTGCAAATTGCGGCGGCACTGGAAAGCCGGTCTGAGCACCCCTTTGCTAAGGCAATTATGCAAAAAATGGGGAACAAATCCTTACCGGAAGCGGAGAATTTTGAAACCCTCCCCGGACGGGGTGTTTCCGGCACGGTGGATGGCGTTCGATGCTACGGCGGCAACGGAAGACTTATGGAGGAACTGGGCATTTCCGTTCCTGATTTTCCCCAGCTGGCAAATCAGGGAAAAACGCCTCTGCACTTTGCCACGGAGAAAGGGCAATACCTTGGAACCATTGCCGCTGCGGACGTGCTGAAGCCAGATTCGATGGAAGCAGTGGCGGCTCTGCACAAGGCAGGTCTGGATGTGGTGATGCTGACCGGCGACAACCAGGCTACCGCCAGAACCATCGCCCAAAAAGCTGGGATTACCCATGTGATTTCCGATGTTCTCCCCACGGAGAAAGCCGGAGCCGTGGAACAGCTGCAGTCCCAAGGACATCGGGTGCTGATGGTCGGTGACGGCATCAACGATGCCCCGGCTCTGGCCACCGCAGATGTGGGCATGGCCATTGGCGCAGGAACGGATATCGCCATGGAATCGGCGGACATCGTGCTGATGAACAGTTCCCTGGCTTCTGTCAGCGGAGCCGTTGCCTTGAGCAAGGCTACCATCCGCAATATTCGGGAGAATTTGTTCTGGGCATTCTTCTATAACTGTCTGGGCATTCCCATTGCTGCTGGTGTGCTGTATATTCCCTTCGGCCTGCAGCTAAGTCCCATGCTGGGAGCAGCGGCTATGAGTTTGAGCAGCGTATTCGTTGTATCCAACGCTCTGCGTCTGCGGTTGTTCCAGTCAAAAACCCCAGTGCAGACAACTCTTCAGGCACAAGCCTGCAAAATCATTACACAGGAGGAATCCAAAATGGAAACAGTAATCAAAGTCAATGGTATGATGTGCAATCACTGCAAGGCTGCGGTGGAAAAGGCGTGTAAGGCAGTTCCGGGCACCACGGAAGCTGTAGTCAATCTGGAAGCCAAAACCGTCACCGTCACCGGAACGGCAGACGCTGCCGCACTGAAGCAGGCAATTACTGACGCCGGGTACGAAGTAGTGGGGTAATCTCCATGGGCGAGGATTTCTGGTATGCATCCCAGGGGATAGGAAAAATTCATGGCCGCAGATGGCTGCCCCAAGGAGAGCCGAAGGCAGTGCTGCAAATTGTCCACGGTATTGCCGAATTTGTGGAACGCTATGATGAATTTGCGCAGTATCTGACGGAACTGGGATATGTGGTGGTAGCGGAAGACCATATGGGTCACGGACAATCCATCAATGACGGAGGAATCCAAGGATATTTCCACGGCGGCTGGTTGACTGCGGTAGAGGACACTTACCAGCTGCTGCAGGATACCAGAGCCCAGTATCCCAATCTGCCCTATGTGCTGTTTGGCCACTCCATGGGTTCTTTCATGGCCCGAACCATCCTTTGCAAATACCCCGACAGCGGTATTTCTGCTGCCATCATCTGCGGAACCGGCTGGCAGCCAGCCTTTGCGTTGCCTGCGCTGAGTAAGGTAATGGAGTTGGTGTGCAGTCGGGGGGATGAGACAAAACCCAGTCCGACTTTGCAGAATCTGGTATTTGGCAGCTACAACCGGAAAGTGGAGCATCCCAGAACCCCCTACGATTGGATGTCACGGGATGCAGAAATCGTGGATGCGTATATTGCCCATCCTTTGTGCGGCTTTACTGCCAGCGCCGGACTGCTTCGGGATCTGGTGCAAGGGGTTCACTTTGTAGAGCAGCCGGATCATTTGGCAGCCATGCGCAAGGATCTTCCGGTGTTTTTCATTGCCGGAGGAGATGACCCGGTGGGAAATTACGGAAAAGGCGTTCAAAAAGCTGCCGAAGCGTTCAGACAGGCAGGACTTACGGATGTATCCGTGCGAATTTACCCACTGTGCCGCCATGAAATTCTCAACGAGATCAATAGAAAAGAAATATTTGAAGACATCAGCCAGTGGCTGGATGCGAAGCGAAAACGGTAAGGCGAAGGCACAGAATTGTTCCAGTTTCCTGTCAATTCTGTGCCTTGACTTCCTATTTTTCCGGTTCCAGACCGATTTCGGCGATACGTTTATGCAGCCATGTTCCCCGGAAGTACGCAATGGTAAATACGGTGGAGCACAGTACCCAGCTGATGGGGTACGCCAGTGCCAGCATTTCTATCTGGTGCCAGCGCTTCACCGCTGTGAAGACCCAAACGATTCGGAACAGGCATGCACAGGTACAGGTAATCACCGTGGGCATAATGGAATATCCAGTGCCCCGCATGGCTCCGGCAAAGACTTCCACCGGCATGAAAATGGCGTTGAAGGGAACAATCCACAGCATCACATAGGCACCGGCCCGGATGACTTCGGGATCTGTGGTGTAAATTCCCAGAATGAAGCTGCGGAAGAAAATCACAATGGCGCTGAGAGCAGCAATCAGGCTGACGCTCATGCCCATACAGACCCAGACACTTTTGCGGATGCGGCTGTACTTTTGGGCACCAAAGTTCTGCCCGACAAACGTGGTAATGGATACGCCGAAGGCACCAGAAACCTGCCAGGTCAGAGCATCTGTTTTTACATAGGCTGTCCAGGCGGCTACGGTTACGTCACCGAAGGAATTGATGCCCGACTGAATCAGCACATTGGCCAGGTCAAAGGTGATAAACTGCAATCCTGCGGGAATGCCCACATAGAGAATGCGCTGCAGCAGCCCCTTGTCCATACGCAGCTGTTTGAATCTGAGCCGGTAATCCTCCGGAAGACGGATCAGAACCAGTACAACCAACACAGCGCTGACCACCTGAGAGCCGACGGTTGCAATGGCGGCGCCTGCTACGCCCATATTCAGTGACACGACACAGACAAGGTCCATCACAATGTTTACAAAGCAGGCAACGATCAAAAAGATCAGCGGCCGCCGGGAGTCGCCCATGGCCCGCAGAATACCGGAACCCATGTTGTAGATCATGGATGCAATGGCACCGCAGAAATAGATCCGGACATAGTTCTGGGCATCCACCATGCAATTTTCCGGGGTGTTCATCAAGCGCAGAATGGCGGGGGCAAAGAACACGCCCACGAATGTGGTCAGAATGCCCAGTACACCGGATAAAGCCATGCCGGTATGCAGCGCATCCCGGGCACCTGGCCGGTTGTCAGCGCCATAAAACTGGGAAACCAAAACAGTTGCGCCGGTACTCAGGCCGATAAAGAAACCGTTAATCAGGTTGATCAGTGCCGCTGTGGCACCAACGGCAGCCAGCGCCTGAGTACCCACATATCGTCCGACGATAATGGTATCCACGGTGTTGTACATTTGCTGAAAGAATGTGCCCAAAAGAATCGGAAAGAAAAAGTTCAGCAGCTGCTTCCAGATTACGCCTTCGGTAATTTGAGTCGCAGCGAGGTTGCGTTGCATTGGAAATCCCGTCCTTTCATAATTCTCAGGTATTCTAGCACGGAAAAGGTAGCCTGTCTACAGGATTCTTGGGGATTTTACAAAAGAATCTATGAAATTTACATAAGCCAGAAGATAACGAAAAACTACCGACGAATCAGTCCGTTTTATTGTACAAATGCTGCGGTATACTGTCATCACGAAGCA
>CALXDU010000092.1 GCA_944387145.1 uncultured Oscillospiraceae bacterium
GAGTTGTGTCCTGGCATCCGGCAGCGGGTTCTTTCCGGCGATTTGAAAGCGCCGGACGCACTCTTTGAGCGGCTGGCAAAGGCTAGACCGGCGGATTATGACGCCCTTCTGGAGCAGATCAAGAACCCTCAGTCCAGGTCAAAGCCTGCTGCCAAGCAGAAATTGTTTCAGAAAGAGAAAAACGCATTAAGCGGCCAGCCGTTGACACCGTACCCAAGCGAAAGCAGGTCGGCCCTTCTTAACGGCCATGCAGGAACGTTGGAGCACCATCTTCAAGCAAATGCCTACGCTGCTTATCGACTCAGAACAAAGAAAAGTTATCTAGGCTATTCTTGAAAAGCATCTGGCATATCTCGCTTCGCTGGGCTTTGACCTATCAGTCATGACGGAATCAAGGCGTGAACAATCTGCCTAGCTTTTCTTCCAGCCCGCTCCGGCAGGATGAGATCAGGGCAGGCTGATGCGCCCGAGTTCCGCCCGCTCATAAAAAGAGCGGGAAGTGAAATTTTCCCGCCCTACGCGCCAGCCTACGAGTGAAAGCACGAATTATCGCCTTAATATCGTTGCTTTTTTGATTGAGCAGCCGTCCGTTTTGTTGCCCGACAATCCGCCCTGGAGGGCGGCTCCGGGCGGGTAGGGCGGATCGGGCGGGTATTTTTGCATTCCTGCTTGTAAAATTTACCGGCTTCTAAAGTATGAACGCCGGCTTTTCCACACAGGAAGCTTCAAAGCTTCCGATCAACTGGGTGTGTGGACCAGAACAGGAGGTGTCGTTGAACAAAAAGAAAAAAGCTGTAAACCACTCTTGCTACCCGGACGAAGTCATCGAGCGGCTGGCCCGATGCTTTTATCCGGCGATTCTGGAAAGCTTCAACAGTGAGGAAGACCAGAAAGCATTTGCCGCATGGCAGGCAGCGCAGGCCCGCTGTTCGGCAAAAGAAAAGCAGAGCGTTCCCGATGGGGAACGCCCTGCCATACATAGACAGCTTTTTTCAAGTTGGGTGCGTCCTTCGGGCGCACTCTTTTTATTTTCCTAGTCAAGATGAAATGAATCATGCCAACCGAATTTTCAGTTTCTGGGGAGAGTCCTGAAAAAGTTTTCCCTGGGAAGTACCCGACTCAGTTTTCCGAATAAAACCAAAAATCCGAACCAATTTTTCCTGCCACAGCCTCTGTAGCTTGGGCAAAGGAAGCGGTCTCTGTTCCTTCTTTGTAGTTGAAAGCTGTTTTCTGTTTCAGAAAGAGCTGCCGACGAAAAACACCGAACGGGAAAAGCACTGATGCGCATGGTTCTGCGCATTTCACTGGCTGGCCGCACCGAAGATTTCTCAGCCCGCCCTGGCGGAATTGCTGGCCGAAGTGAGTGCCGAATATAAGAGCATTGTGTAGTCGTCACTTCGACCTGGATGCATTGTTTTCAAGTGTTCCATTTTCTCTGAACGGAGATTGTCTGTCATGTCACTTTCTGGAACCGGGAGAGTTGAAAAGAGTTGCGTTAAACCCCTGAATAGGCCAAAAAGCCACCGTCCACCGGCAACACCACGCCGTTGATGAAACTGGCCGCTGCATTATTCACCAGGAACAGCAGCGCACCTTCCAACTCTTCCGGCCGCCCCATCCGTCCCGCCGGGGTACCGGCCAAAATCTTCCGGGCCCGCTCGGTGGGGGTGCCATCCGCCTGATAGAGCAGGCGGGCATTCTGCTCGGCGGCAAAAAAGCCGGGCGCAATCGCGTTGACCCGAATGCCTTCCTTGCTGAAATGTACCGCCAGCCACTGGGTCAGATTGGAAACCGCCGCTTTGGCTCCCGAATAGGCCGGGATTTTCGTCAAGGGCGTAAACGCGTTCATGCTGGAAATATTGACGATGCAGCACCCTTCCCGGCCCAGCATCTGCCGGGCAAAAAACTGGGTGGGCAGCAGAGTGCCCAGGAAATTCAGTTCCAGTACCTGGCTGACATTCTCAGGGGAAATATCGAAAAAGGTCTGTAGACCGGCGGTATCTAGGTCCCCCGGCTCATAAAATTCCTTGTCGGTATTGGCCTTGCTGCTGTTGCCGCCTGCACCGTTCACCAGGATATCACAGGGGCCCAGCTCTTCCAGTACCGCTTGGGCCGCAGCCTTGCAGTCCGCTTCCACCAGGACATTACAGGCATATGCTTTCGCAATGCCGCCCTCAGCCACAATCTCTTCAGCGTAGACCTGAGCCTTGCTCAGAGTCCGGTTGAACAGTGCCACCTTGGCCCCGGCACGAGCCAGCACTTTGGCCATGTCCGAGCAGAGTACGCCGCCCGATCCGGTGACCACCGCAACCTTACCAGTTAAATCTGTATTCAACACATTTGTTTTCATATTTTTGACCTCTCCTCACCGGGCACAAATGCAAACGATGCAAATTGCAGCCCGTCCGCTATTTCAAACCGCAAATAAAGCGCATGTGTTCCATGCAATGGGACCAGATGAACTGTCATATCCTGCCAGCAGCCCAACAGTTTTTCCTCTGCCTGTCCTATACAAGGCCCATTGGGGCGGTCTGTATGGACCGTGATACCCACTCGGCCTACGCCGCGCAGGGTCAATTTCAGTTGGACAGGCGCATCAAAAGAAAAATATTTATACCCCACAACGGTGCCAGACCCTATGTTTGCAATGTAATGGATATACAAAGCGGTTCCATCCCCTGCAGACTCCTGGTAGAGATGGGGTTCCTCGCCGCGGCGGCAGCTCCGCGTGGTATAACGTTCCGGCAGAATCGCCGGCGATGTCAGACAACAGCAATAACTCGCCTCATAGGTTCTATCGGCCGGCAGCGGGCCGCCGTTCAACCCACAGCTGGTGATTTCCGCCTGGCCAAACCATCCGTCCGTGCGGCGGGGCAGTTTTTCCGCGCAGCCCTGCCGGCTGGCTTCCTGACCGGAAGTGTGGCGGTGGTAGAAAATATACCATTCTCCATTCAGCTCCGCCAGACCGCCGTGGTTGTTGCCAAAAGGCATGCAGGGATGGGTGTTGCCTTTCAGACCCAGATCCGCATTGCTGACCAGCATCCCCATAAAACGGTAAGGTCTCAGCGGTGCATCCGACAACGCATAGGCCAATTCATGGGTTTGTTCGCTGGAATACACCATAACATAACGGCCATGGATTTTGCGGGGGCTGCTGGCCTCGTAGAAACCATGGCCCTCGAATCCTGTCCCTTCGGTGACATTTCCGCCGGGCAGAATAGGGACCGGCCCCCGGCGTATGGTCATCATGTCCGATTCCAGCTCAAATCCCAGGCTAGTGGGCGCAAAGGGGCAGGGTTTTCCTTTGAACCGTTTCGGCACAGGCCCCGGCATGCAGAAGCCCACAAACAAGTATATCCGTCCGTCGTCATCCACCAGCACCCCCGGGTCAAACATTTTGTAGTCCTCATAGGGCGTCCCGTTCGGCAGACGGACTACACCAATCAGCTCAAACGGCCCCTCCGGTGAGTCGCTGACGCCCACTCGGCACACCTTCTGCCGGTTGGTGTTGAAGTACAAGTAGTATCTCCCGTCCGGGCCCCGCACCACGTCGGGCGCCGCCATGGCGTCATCTTCGGTCATTTCCGGCACTGCACTGCGGGCCAGACTGATACCGTGGCAGGTCCAGTCGCCCAGATCCTCCAGCGGGGCGCTCCAGACCTGGTAATCCCCGGGGCAAAAGCCTTTTTCGCCGCCGGCCAGATCATGGCTGCCATAGATATACAGCCTGCCACCAAAAACCCGGGGTTCTCCATCCGGGATGTACTCCCACAAAGGCAGATAGGGATTCATGGCCAGATTCTTCACGGCTGTGCCTCCTGCGTCTCTTTGGGGATTTCATTGAACTTCCGGTTCAATTCCTGGAGAAAAGCTTCATCCGGCTTCTGGGGCATCCGGTTGATGGCTCGAATCAAGCCCATGCTGCGGTATTTCCGGCTCCGCTCGTCGTGGGCAATGGCCGGCAGGGCCTCTTCCAACAGGGCATAGGCCCGGGGATTGTCCAGAATCTCCCCGATGGGGTTCATGATGGAAAAACGCCCTTCCGGAAAGAGGTCTTCTTCGCTCTGCTGCATGGTGAACCAGTTTTTGACATCAATCTCAGGGTTGGGGTCCACATAGATGTAGCTGGGCTCGGGTTGATCCACATGCTGGATGGTGATGCTGTCGGCGCAGCCGCTGGCCTCGACTTTGATTTCCAGAGTGGGGGCGTCCAGAGACACCGCAAAGCGGAAAACCGCCTGCCCCTGCTGAGGGGGCAGCGGCTGGCCGTTGACCGTGAGCTGCACCTCGGGGCAGTTGGAATAAACTTTAATCTCGGTAACCTCTCCGCTCCGTTTGGCAAAGCGGCGGCCCGCCAGATAGACAAAAGGTTCTTTGGCCCACATGGCCTTATAGTAATAGAATGCGTCCTTTTTGGTCTTTCGGTCCCAGGTGACCAGCCCCTTGCAGTTGCGGCCCTTGGTGCCGCCTTCGTCCCGGATCGAGCTGCCGAAGTCGAACAGGTTCCAGACAAAGCTTCCCCATACCGCCGGTTCGGCCAGCATCTGGGGATACACCGTCTCATGGTAAAGGGCCTGATATTCCTCGGTGTAGTCCTTCCGCTTGGGAGTGGCGGAATGATAGGCCAGATTGCAGTCCACGCCGTACTCCGAAAAGCCCAGAGCTACGCCAGGGTTATCCTGCCGGAATTTCTCGACAAACCCTGCATAATCGGTCATTTCACCGTAGTACCAGCCATAATAGAGATTGTAGCCGATGCAGTCGGGGATGAAGTTCAGCTGGCTGTTGTTTTTGACGCAGTAGAGATTGGCCGCCGTGGTCAGGCGGCTGGGGTCCAGCTGTTTGACCAGGGCGTTCAGCTGGGCGACTTTGTCGTACATTTCCAGGCTTTCGCCCATCATGGCGATCTCGTTCTGAATCCCCCAGAAGCAGATGGAGGGGTGATGCCGGTTCTGGAGGACCAGCTCGGTGAGCTGGCTTTTGGCATTTTCCAAAATCCCGTCGTTGCCGTCGGGCATGGCCAGCATCGGGATTTCAGCCCAGACCACCAGGCCCTCCCGGTCGCACAGGTCATAGAAATACTGAGGGTGTTGATAGTGGGACAGCCGCACCGCATTGGCCCCCAGCTCCCGGATGATGGCCATATCCTGATCCAATTGGGCATTGGTGGGGGCACAGCCTGCGCCCTCCCAGTCCTGGTGCTTTGCCACACCGTTCAACCGCAGATGCCTGCCGTTGAGCGCAAAACCTTCTTGTGCGCTGATGGATATCGAGCGGAAGCCAAAGGTCAGCTCCACTGCATCGCAGACCTGGCTGTTCTTTTCCAGCTCAGCCCGGAAGGTATAGCAATGGGGATCGGCCTGGCCGTCCCACAGCCGGGGATGCTCCACCTGAAGCCGGGCCGTCTGCTCCGGCAGGGCAGGCCCTTCCTGGCTGGCCGCTATCCTTTCGCCGTCCAGAATCGTATATCGGACAACGGCTCCTTCACCGCCCACAATGTGGGGCGAGACGGTCACTGTGCCATCGGCAGATGCATCCAGGATCAGGCCGCAGGTGCCGTAATAGAGAAGATCAAAATGATCCTCCCCGGTCTCGATCATTTTTACGCTGCGGTAGATGCCGCCGTAGTTGTCAAAGTCCCCGGTCAAGGGGTTGATGTCGGAATAACGGGTATTGTCGGCCCAGACAGTGAGGGTATTGTTCCCCTCTGCCAGGGCCTCGTCCATCTGGAACCGGAAGGTCGAATAGCCGCCCCGGTGCTCTCCCAGAAGCTGCCCGTTCAAGGCTACCCGGCAGACCCCGGCCACCGCCTCGAACTCGATGAAGTGCAGCCGCTCCAGCTGGTGCTGGTCCATCCCGAAGGATGCGGTATAAACGCAGCAGCCTGCCTGGGAGGCGTCTTCCTTGTTCCAGACGTGGGGCAGACACACCGGCTGCCACTCCGGCGACGAATCGCCGGGCAACGCTGTATCAGGGCTTTCCAGACGCGCAAAGCGCCAGTTGAGATCATTGAGAGAATAAACCATCCGCATAGATATCACTCCGTTTTACTGACTGTTTTGGGCCAGCCACTGATCCAGCTGGCGCTGTTTTTCCTGGATGATCCGGTCGATGCCTGCATCCTCCAGCTCCTGAAGAAAGGCGGGGATTGTGCTTTCCGGGTCCAGGAAGCCGCAGAGCAGTCCTTTGTTGTATTTCTCCACCACTGCTTTGCAGTGCTCGGCTTCCCCTGCGACGCTGCTCATATCACAGGCAAAGCCATAGGCCGGCGAATTGTGCACCTCAGTGTCCTGGGGCAGAATCCGCTGGTTTTCCAGGCTGACCGACTGCTGGGCAGTCTGCCAGCCCGGCCAGGCCCATTTATTGCCTGACCAGCTGGTATCTGTGACCGTGAGATTCCGGTCGCCGTCCAGGGTGTAATCCACTCCTTCTTCCCCAAACAAGAGCAGAAGGGCGATTTCCGGGTCGCTGTAAAGGGCCTGGAGCAGCTGCACCGCCTGACGGGGACGGGTGCTCTGGGC
>CALXDU010000093.1 GCA_944387145.1 uncultured Oscillospiraceae bacterium
TTGCGGTGCAGCCCCAGAAGGTACAAGCGGCTTCTCAGGATGCAGATGACGACCGTCCTCCTATGCCGGATGATGCGGACGCACCACCGGAACAGGATGCTCCGGCAACGGTCCAGACGGATACCCCGGTAGGATTCTGGTCGGATTTGTGCAGTGGGATTCGCAAGGAGCTTGGCCCTCCCACCAGCGGCTTTTTCGTGGCTACACCCAATGCGCCGGTGCAGGGATTCCTGGTGGGTGACCGGCTGGAACTGCGCTGCGGCAACGATTTTACCGCCGTGATGCTGGACAAGCCGGCTATCCTGGAAGTGGTTTCCCGGAAAGCAAGTGTCCTGCTGAATCGCCCGATTAAGGCAGTGGTGGTGGATATGTCCGCGAAGCCCAAAAGCAATCCCAGGATGGAACAGCTGATGAACTTCGGCAGAAATCATCCGGATATTGTAAAAATTAAGGAATAATATAAACTTTCAGATAGGAGAATGTACAAATGGCAAAAGGTGGATTCCGGGGTATGCCCGGTGGAATGAATCAGGCAGCAATGCTCAAGCAGGCTCAGAAAATGCAGCAGGAGATGCTGCGCATGCAGCAGGAGCAGGAGAGCAAGACCTTTACCGCTGCTTCCGGCGGCGGCATGGTGTCTGCAACCGTCAATGGTAAGCACGAGCTGGTAAACCTGGAAATCAAGCCCGAAGCAGTGGACCCGGATGATGTGGAAATGCTGCAGGATATGGTGATTGCTGCCGTCAACGAGGCTATGCGCACTGCTGATGCCGAGGCGGCCAACAATATGTCCCGCCTGACCGGCGGCCTGAATCTGGGCGGCCTGTTCTAAGGAGGCAGTATGCAGTTTTTCCCTGCTGCGTTGCAGAATCTGTCGGATCAGTTTGCCCGTCTTCCCGGCATCGGCGGCAAAACCGCCCAGAGACTGGCCTTTCACGTGCTGAGCCTTCCACTGGAAGAGGCGGAGGAGTTTGCCCAGGCCATCGTCCAGGCAAAGCAGGAGGTGCATACCTGCCCTCAGTGTCAAAACCTGACGGATCGGGAACTGTGCCCCATCTGCGATGACGATACCCGGGATGCCAGTACCATCTGTGTGGTAGCAGAGCCCAAGGACGTGATTGCCATGGAGCGGTCCCGGGAGTACCGGGGGGTATATCACGTTCTGCATGGCGTGATTTCCCCGCTGAACCATGTAACTCAGGATGATATCCGGATTAAGGAATTGCTTCGCCGGGTCAGTACGGGAAATGTCAAAGAGGTAATCATGGCCACCAATCCCGATACAGAAGGGGAGGCAACGGCTATGTACATCTCCCGGCTGCTGCGGCCTATGGAAGTAAAGGTCACTCGGTTGGCCTATGGCATCCCCGTGGGCAGCCAGCTGGAATATGCGGACGAGGTGACCCTTTCCCGGGCACTGGAAGGCCGTCAGGAAATTTAAACATAACAATTTGGGCCACGGTAACCATTTGGCTGCCGTGGCCCAATCTTTATTTTGTTTTGACTTTTTGGAACATACCAGCAGGCATCTGGGAAATCAACACCGCCAGGAAAACCAGAGCGCAGCCCAGCAGTTCCCAGCTGGTCATGGTCTCGCCCAACAGCCACCAGCCGCCCAAAGCGGCAAATGCCGACTCCAAACTCATAATCAACGATGCAGTGGTAGGCTCCAGGTGCTTCTGCCCCAAAATCTGCATGGTGTAAGCAATGCCCATGGACATGACACCGGCAAACAGCAGCGGTCCCCAACAGGCAAATATATCCTGCACAACCACAGTTTCCGTCAGCAGCATAAACGGCACAGACAGAAGGGATACCACCAAGCACTGGATGCAGTTGAGCCGGAATCCATCCAGCCCGCCGGCAAAACGATCGATGCAGGTAATCTGGACGGCGAAAGCCAAGGCACATGCCATCAGCAGCAGGTCACCCAGATTGATACCGCTGGCACCCATACAGCTCAGAAGGTACAGTCCCACAACAGCCAGCAGTACGCCGACTACTGCGGATTTGGGAATCGTCTTGCCCAGAACCAGCCCCAGTACCGGCACCAGCACAATATACATGGCGGTAATAAAACCGGCCTTTCCAGCGTCGGTATATACCAGGCCAACCTGCTGGAGACTGGCAGCTACAAACAGGGCACAGCCGCACAGCAGCCCGGTTTTCCACAGCTTCGGGCTGAACCACTTTTTTACGGACTCTTTTCCGGAGCACCGGCCAATGTCCAGGATAAACCCACAAGGAATCAAAAATGCCACCGCCAGGCCGCAGCGAATTGCCTGGAAGGTAAAGGGGCCAAGAAGGTCCATGCCAACGCTTTGCGCCGTAAAGGCAAAACCCCAGATTACGGTTGCCATCAGCAGGCAAAGACTGCCCCGAACTTTTTCTCTCATCTTACATCACCGCCGGATACTGTATCATATTTCCAGAGAAAAAGCAAGCGGCGTTGCATTTTGTGCGTTTTGTGGTATAATGAATGAGCAACAATTCCAGCAGCCGGATACACTTTTGATGAAACTGTATTTTCTGCTGAGGAAATGGAGGATATCGTTATGGAACAAGTA
Source organism: uncultured Oscillospiraceae bacterium (assembly GCA_944387145.1). GTDB lineage: Bacteria > Bacillota > Clostridia > Oscillospirales > Oscillospiraceae > Faecousia. The sequence goes on from CALXDU010000093.1 coordinate 2,568, forward strand.
AAGAAAATTCCTGTCCGAAGCGAAATTCCCGCTGAGGACAAGTGGGCGATTGAAGACCTGTTTGTGTCCGATGAGGCATGGGAGCAGGAGCTGGCTACCCTGGAGCAGGCCAGTGCCGCAATGGCAGCCTACGAAGGCCGTCTGGCAGAAAGTGCCAAGACGCTGTATGAGTACCTGCAGCAGGTTGAGCAGGTGGATGTAAAGGCGGATCGGCTGGGCAACTATTGCTTCCGCCGTTCGGATGAAGATACCCGGGACTCCGGCTGCCAGGCCATGTCCGGTAAATATATGGCGGCTGTGGTGGCGCTGTCCGCAGCTTCCAGCTTTGCCACTCCGGAGATTATGGCAATCGACGAGCAGACTTTGCAGGGCTTCTATGCCGCCTGCCCGGAACTGGAGCGCTACCGCCGGTATCTGACAGATCTGCGCCGCCGGAAGGCCCACACCCTGTCTTCTCAGGAAGAGCGTCTGCTGGCTGCGGCAGGGGAGATGGCCCAGGCTCCGGATACCATCTACGGTTCCTTCGCGGATGCAGATATCTCCTTCGATGATGCTGTAGATGGGGAAGGAAACCGGCATCCTCTGACCCAGGGCACCTTTGTGAGCCTGGAAGAGAGCCAGGACCGGGTACTGCGCCGCAGCGCTTATGAAAACCTGTACGACGGCTTTGCAGGATTTAAGAACACTGCCGCCGCTTTGATCAATGCCCAGAACAAGCAGCTGAAGTTCTTTGCCGATGCCAGAAAGTATGACAACGCTCTGGATGCTTCTCTGGATGCAACCAACGTTCCCACGGCTGTGTATCATAACCTGATCGAAGCCGTTCACCAGAACATGGACAAGATGCATCGCTATGTCCGCCTGCGCAAGAAGCTGCTGGGCGTTGACGAGCTGCACTTCTATGATGTCTATACCCCGCTGATGGCAGAAGTGGACCGCCGCATTCCTTACGCAGAAGCCAAGCAGACCGTGTATGACGCTCTGGCACCTTTGGGCAAGGAATACCAGGCCATTTTGAAGGAAGGCTTTGAAAACCGCTGGATCGATGTCTATCAGAACCAGGGCAAGCGCAGCGGTGCTTATTCTGCCGGAGCCAAGGTGCATCCTTTTGTCTTGCTGAACTATACCGGAACCCTGGACAGCCAGTTCACCCTGGCTCACGAAATGGGACATGCCATTCACTCCTACCTGTCCAACCGCACCCAGAATCCCATTGATTCTGACTATGTGATTTTTGTGGCAGAGGTGGCATCTACCTGCAACGAAGCCCTGCTGATGCAGCATCTGCTGAGCAAGACCCAGGACAAGAAGGAGCGGGCTTATCTGATTAACCATTTCCTGGATCAGTTCAAGGGTACCATCTACCGCCAGACCATGTTCGCCGAGTTTGAGCGCAACATCGGCCAGATGACCGCCCAGGGCAAGACCTTGACCGCTCAGGTTCTGTGCGATGAGTACAAGCGCCTGAACGAGCTGTACTACGGCCCCGATATGGTGGTGGATGACCGAATTGCCATGGAATGGGCAAGAATTCCTCACTTCTACTACAATTATTATGTATTCCAGTATGCCACCGGCTACTCTGCCGCCATTGCGCTGTCCAACCGGATCCTGAAGGAAGGGGAGAGCGCCGTGAAGGATTACCTGAACTTCCTGTCCGGCGGCTGCTCCAAGAGCCCCATCGATCTGCTGAAGGGCGCCGGTGTGGATATGACCAGTCCCGACCCGGTCAACCAGGCCCTGGAGCTGTTCGGCCAGCTGCTGGATGAGATGGAAGCGCTGGTGTAATTTATGCCGGAATTATTTCTGCCGACGCTGCATACCTTTGCCATGAATAACATTTTCACCGGTTCGCTGGGATTGTTCCGCTTCCGGGCGAAACCCAATGTGGTGATGGCAACGGCCAAAGAGGTAGACTTTGAACAAAGCAGCATTTTTGTAGAATATTGGCATGGCCTGTATTGCTACGAAAAAAGCCAGATGGAGGGGCAGGAAACCTTCCCCATGACAGAAGAAGGCCGCCAGGCCATGCTGCAGTGGCTGACCAGTAAGATCTGATCCGCTTTTGCGGCAAAACAAGAATTGTTTCCAGGCTGTTCCCAAAAAGTTAACATCAAAAGACTTTCCTTTTCGTCCCAATGTGGTATACTGTTATGTAAACAGACAGAACAGAGGTTGACAACATGGATAAGCGAAACGGATATCGTCGGCACTCTGGTGCGGGGAAAGTGATTGCAGCTGTGCTGCTGATTTTGGTGTTGCTTTGCGGAGCAGCCTGGTTTGTTCTGTTCCGGATTAACCAATTTTCCCTGTCGGTTCAACTGCTGGGGGACAAAGAAATCACCCAGGAATATGGCCATCCCTATCAGGACCCCGGTGTGGTGGTTTCCATGCGGGGCAGCCTGTTCTGGAAAAAAGGTTTCCGGCCGAAGCACGCAAAGCTGAAAGTTACCGGTAAGGTGGATGAAAACCACTTGGGCAAATACACATTGTCCTATACTGCCTCCATGCTCCGATGGCAGGGAAGTGCCCAACGCAGTGTGCAGGTGGTGGATACCCAGTGTCCTGTGATTACCTTGGAAGAAGATACCCAGGGACAGTCCCATCCTGGCGGAAAATACCAGGAGCCTGGGTATAAAGCATGGGATAACTGTGATGGTGATATCACAGACCGGGTGGTACGCAAAGAGGAACGTGGAAAAATCACCTATGCAGTGGTGGATTCCTCCGGCAACCCTGCCACCGCAGAGCGGGAAATCCCTTACTATGACCCCCAGCCGCCGGTGATCAGCCTGGAGGGCGGGGAAACCTACGCCATCACGGTCGGAACATTTTATGAAGACCCTGGATATCATGCTATGGATGATGTTGATGGAGACTTGACCGGACAGGTGACCGTAGAAGGGGAAGTGAACTGGCTGCAGCCGGGTGTGTATCCGGTGGTGTATACCGTTTCGGATGCCTACCAGAATGTGGCGACGGTTACCCGAAATGTGGAAGTGGTAGCCCAACCCCGCCCGGAGAAAACTTGGCCCCAGGAAAAAACCATTTACCTGACGTTTGACGACGGGCCTGGCCCATATACCAAGCAGCTGCTGGATGTATTGGATACCTACGGAGTAAAGGCAACCTTTTTCGTGACCGACAGCGGTTACGATTCGGTGATGAAAGAAATCGTGAACCGGGGTCACAGCATCGGTATCCATACCATTTCCCATAAATATGATGAGATTTATGCCAGCCCTGAGGCGTACTTTGCGGATTTGCTGGGAATGCAGGAGATTATCTATCGCAACACCGGAGTCAGGACTACGCTGATGCGCTTCCCGGGCGGCAGCTCCAATCTGGTCAGCCGGAAAAGCTGTGAAGGCATTATGACTGTTTTAAGCGAAGCGGTTCAGGATGCAGGATTCCAGTATTTTGACTGGAATGTAGACAGTGACGATGCCGGAAGAGCCAGAAAAGCGGAAGAAGTTTTTGACAACGTGGTGGATGGAGTCAAAAAAGGACGGGTCAGCGCCGTGCTTCAGCATGACATTCACGGTTACAGCGTAGAAGCTGTGGAGAAAATTCTCAAATGGGGCCAGGAAAACGGCTATACCTTCCGTCCATTGGAGCAGACCAGTCCGGGATTCCACCATGGAATCAACAATTAAAATACAGGCAGCGGGAGCAACCGCTGCCTTTGAGACTGTCGAAAAACCCCTGCGGGCTTTTCCGACAAACTTTGGCAGTCTGCTGCGCGCATAATTTGTC
>CALXDU010000094.1 GCA_944387145.1 uncultured Oscillospiraceae bacterium
GGGGCAGCAATCAACATTCTCAAAGGCTTTTTTTCCTGTGCCTTGGTGGGAGTGGTCCCGGTAGAGCTGTATAAGTTCTGCGTTTCTTTGCAAAACAGCTTTGCCGGTGACTTGACCCGAATCTTTGCGGGAGCACAGGGGGGTACCATTGGGGAGATCGGAGGCTTTGTGCTGAGCAGCGTGTTTTCCCCGCCCGGCAGTTCGGAGCCGTTCCTGAAAATGCTGTTCTTTCTGCTGGCCTTTTCCTACTGTGCCATCAAGGTGTTCTTTGCCAATATCAAGCGGGGTGGAATCCTGCTGATTCAGATTGCCGTAGGCTCGCTTTATATGTTCAGCGTTCCAAGGGGCTACACCGATGGCTTCAACCAGTGGTGCAAGCAGATTGCCGCCATCTGCCTGACTGCATTCCTGCAAACCACATTGCTGTTTCTGGGAATGCTGACCATCCAGGAGAATCTGCTGCTGGGCATCGGCATTATGCTCACCGCCAATGAAGTCCCCAGGATTGCCCAGCAGTTTGGTCTGGACTCCAGTGTCCGGGTGAATGTGTCCAGTGTGATGTACAGTACAACCTCGGCAATGAACCTGACCAAAAGTCTTATGCGAAAACCCTAGGAGGAAATCATGAAAACCTATATCTATCCCCAGAACCTGAAAGCCAAGCCGCATTTGTGGCTGTGGGGCATGCGGGACTTTGTGATCCTGGCGCTGCTGGTACTGCTGTCGGCAGTGCTGCTGGTTTACTCCGGACTTCTGGCCCCCATGGCTGGGGCATTGTGCTTTGCCTTCGTGACCATCCGTATGGAGGATACCACAGTGATGGATTACCTGAGCTATGCTCTGGGGTACTTTGTAATCCGCCAAAAACATTATGAATGGAGATAGCCTATGAAGAAACGAAAATCCGGCAGACGGTCGGTGCAGGAGCTGATGGGCATCCGGGGCTTTACCAAGTACGGTCTGGAAACGGTGCATGGAGAGCTGCTGTTTTTCCGGGTGCAGCCCATCAACATCTCCGTCCTGTCTGCCGAAAATATCCGCCAGAAGATTCATGCACTGCAAACGATTCTGACCTTAATGCCGGACATCGAGATTTTGTCCACGGATTCCTGCGAATGCTTCGATGCCAACAAACTCTACCTGCGCAAACGGGAACGGGAGGAGGGAAATGCCAGTGTCCGCCGGCTGTTGCATATCCTACCATTACCTTGGTCAGGCTGCCCTTGGCGACTCGGCTGATACCGGATGCCACATTGCGTACAAACTTAGTCTTGTTAAAGCCGGCCGCAACAATAAACATCGCAGCAATCATAATGCCGCTGGCGTTGCTGAAGCAGCCGAGAACAGTCTGGGCATCAATACAGCCGGTAACAAAGAACAACATCATGGAGGTCATCGCTGTGGTAGCTAGCGAAAGTTTTCCCCAAACGAAACTGATGATTGTCAGCAAACTAATAATCAGGCAAACAGTCAATTGACTCATAATGCTACCTCCTCACGATTTTTTATTTCACAAGTTGCGCTGCAAAGTTCTTCCGAATGTCCAGGAAGCGGGGCCACTCCTGCGCATCTACCAGCGGTGTGTAGTCCATCGGATTCTGACTGATTCGGCTCATCAAATCGCCGTGTGCCGGATGGCTTGGAATAGAAATATCAACATGGATGGCTTTCAGTCTCTCACAGTCATCGATAAACCGCTGCCGTAGTCCTTTATCCAGACCAAACTTTTCAAAATACTCATCGGTCATGGTATTGGGGCCAACACCACCGTGAAGGCCAACCACCAAGGTACCATCCTTTTCGTCGGGGACCGTGATAAAAAAGGAAGTGGTTCCGGGAGTATGTCCGGGCGTCAGAACTGTCCGAATGGAAACCTCCCCCCAGTTAAGTGTCTTATTATCATCAAAATACGCATCCACCAGGTATGGAACATTTTTAAACAGATTCCCCAGTTCCTGATTTGCCGGCTGGTTCATAAATTCAGTATCCTCTTTGGACTGCCAGACGGTTGCGCCAGAGATGGCCTTGATTTGGTTGACGCCACCGCTGTGATCCACATGGCAGTGAGTCAGCAAAATGTTCTTGATGTCGTGGGGATCATAACCCAAATCCCGAACAGCCTCCAGCACAAGGTATACGCCTTCAAATACCGTGGTATCGATGATTGCCAGGCCATCACCGGTGTCGATCAAATAAGCGCCCACCCAAGTATTGCCTACATAATAGACACGAGGCGCTACACGGAAGGGTTTTTGCGTCAGACGCCAGGGGCTGTTTGCCGCATAATCCCATAGTTGCGTCGCATTTTTCGAGATCGCATCTGCCATAGTTCATCCGTTCCTTTCTTTCATTCCGCTTTATCTTGTGTTTGAGCCTATTTGCATACCCGAAGTCACCTTTGGGGTATGGTGTACAGTGCTTTGTTTCTACACAGCAATCGTTCTGCTTGCCAGTCGATGGCTAGCATAAGTATCTCTGATGTTGTGCCTGATATCATCCAGAGACCATTTTTAAAACATTTGGAAGAAATAATTCAGTTGCAAGAAAATTGTCGTGATCACTACCTAAATCATATAACGAAGTATATACTTCTGTCAATTGTAACTATTGAAGTATTTGCATCATATTTTTTGTATAAAAACAACAGATGCATTGCTGGCTGTCATCTTTTTTCATGAAGTTCGCCTGGTTATCCATAGCAGCAATTAAAATGGCACTACCTTTCGATTTGCAATCCCCAATGGTACTGCAAAATTCGCTCCCGGCGACGGGTTGTGCTGCAGTTAACAGAATGTTGACAAATTAAGGTGTAATTATTATAGTAATCTTTAGACGGACAATTGTCATTTCAATGGCAGTTATGGCCAGTTAGCCAGGAGAATCCGGAGCGTGTTCAGCACAGAATGGAACAGAAAACGGAAAATTCCGAACTACGCCCCGGGAATTGGAACCCTCACCCCACCCACTGCGGGAAATCGGCAGGTTGGCAGTTTGCTCTCCCCACCGGTCTGAAAATATCTCTTTGCAGAGAAGACTGCTGGGATCAGTGAACGCCAGAGGAAAGGAACGTAACATGACAAATATTTTGACGGCAAAAATCCAAAGTGCGAAACTAACCAAAACCCAAGAGAAGATTGCAAGATATTTTCTGAGAAACATGGAGCATATCGGAAGCCTTTCCTCCATGGAGGTGGCAAAGGAGATTGGGGTCAGTGACGCATCCATTATCCGTTTTTCCCGTTCCATCGGTTATGAGGGGTTTGCCGACCTGAAGGCAGATATTTACAAAGCGCTGGTGGAAAACGCGTACTCCGGATTGTCTCTGACCCAGCGCATGGCAAAAAGTGCCATGCAGTACGGCGACGCTGATCTGGATGCCCGGTTTCTGGATATGATGCAGCGGAATCTGACAAACTCCTTTCGGATCAACGATACGGCAGATTTCCAAAAAGTCGCACAGATGCTGATCCAAAGCCGGAAGCGTTTTGTCATTGGTCTTCGTGGCTGCCGAGGGGTGGCTTCTCAATTCAGCAGGCTGATGAGTTTCATGCTGCCCAATGTGGTGCATTTGCAGGATAGCGAATGTGTTTCCATCAACGCCCTTCAAGATGCAGCAGAAGAGGACATTGTCCTGATGTTTGTCTTTTCCCGTTTTTATAAGATCGATGAACATTACCTGAAGATGGCCCAAAAGCGGGGAGCAAAGATATGTCTCATTACCGATGAAATGGTAGGACCGCTGACAGGTTTTGCAGATGTGATTCTTCACGCAGAGACAGAAAATATGAGCTTTTTTCATTCTACATTGGGTGCGGGCATGATCGGGGAATACCTGCTGACTTTGATCAGCCGCCAAGTGGACTTTACAAACCGGATCCAAGAGCGGGATGAAGTAACCCAGTATCAGAGAATCGAATAAGCACCCGGTACCTAAAACCGTGGTGGAGCCTGTCGTTCATGGCTCTGCCACGGCTTTTTTTGCAGCAGTCTATGAAAGTACACGCATAATCCGGGGATTATCTCTGTAGAATTTGGATTTATTATACAATAATCTTGTAGTAAATTTGTCAGATAAATAAATTGATGTAGTTTATACAACGTGTTATAGTATTAACGGTAGTAACAACAACATCTTCATCACTATATAAAGTAATTGCGACAAGGAGGAACACGATGACGGTTTATCTGAGCGAGTATATTCATCCCAAGGCGCAGGAGCTTCTTCGTAGCCGGGCGCAGGTAGTGGATAACTTCCAGTGTCCTGAGAATATCGACGCCATCATTCTTCGGGTACTTCCAGTGGATTCCAAAGTGATGAACCAATGCAGAAACCTGAAGGTAATTGGCAAGCATGGAGTCGGCTGCAACACCATTGACCTGGAAGAGGCTAAGAAACGGGGCATCACTGTTCTGAATACCCCCAGAGCCAATACCAACTCCGTAGCGGAACTGATTGTAGGCGAAATGCTGGACATTGCCCGAAATATCACCACTGCAGATTCAATGAGCCAGAGAGGAGCGTTTCAGACTATTGCCCCCAAAGCCATGACCGGCATTGAGCTTTCCGGCAAGACCCTGGGCCTGGTGGGCACCGGCAACATCGCCCGCCGGGTAGCCGAGATTCTCCAGGGTGGTTTCGGGATGAAAGTGGTGGCTTACGACCCTTACGTCAGCGCAGAAGCAATGGAGCGCATGGGCTATCAGAAGTATGAGGATGTAGGTGACATGATTGCTGCAGCAGACGTGATCAACATCAGTGTCCCCCTGACCCCCTCTACCAAGAATTTGATCTGCGGCAAAATGTTTGATCGCTTCAAGCCCAACGCCATTCTTGTCAATGCTGCACGCGGCGGTATTGTGAATGAGGATGATCTCTATGAAGCGCTTCGCTCCGGGAAGCTCCGGGCTGCAGCCTGCGATGCCTTTGTCAACGAGCCTCCCACACTGGAAAATACCAAGCTGTTCACCCTTCCCAACTTTGTGGGAACCCCCCATATCGGTGCCGCTACGGAAGAGGCGCTGGAGAGAATGGGAATGGAAGTGGTGGAAGAAGTACTGTCCGTGCTGGGCGGTGCTGAACCTAAGCATCGTGTTGTGTAAAGCAGAAAGGGGAAAGAAAAATGAATCTGTTTGATAATACCCTCCGCGACGGCGGAAATGTAGTAGGACACGGCTTCAATGCAGAGCTGACCATCAGCATCGTCAAGGGCTTGCTTCGGGCCGGCATTCAGGACATTGAGTTGGGCAACTGTAAGGGTGTGGGCGCATATGATATTCAGCATGCGAACAAGGCACTGACCGATCAGGAGTACTATGACATCCTGCAGCCCTATTTGCCCCAAGGCAGGATCGGTATGTTCATGCTGGCCTCCTGCGCAAGAGAAGAAAATGTTCGTACTGCTGCAGATGCCGGCCTGAACTTCCTCCGGGTGGGCGCCAACGCAAGCGATGGAAAAGGCTCTGTGAAAGCAGTGGAGATGGTAAAAAAAGCGGGACTGGTCTGCCGATACTCCCTGATGAAAGCCTACGTCTCCACCCCCGATGAGCTTGCCAAGGAGGCAAAGATGCTGGCTGATGCCGGTGTGGATAAGATCACCATCATGGACTCTGCCGGTACCATGTTTCCAGCCGATGCCGATGCCTATGTCAAAGCTTTGAAGAATACAGTTTCCATCCCCGTTGGATTCCATGGTCACAGCAATTTGGGACTTTCCCAAGCCAATGCACTGACTGCAGTCGCTGCCGGTGCCGACGAAATTGACTGCGGCCTGCTGGGTATGGCCCGCAGTGCCGGTAACTGTTCCACCGAGCTGGCAGCCGCAACGCTGAAGAAGGAAGGATACCTGCCAGAAGTGGATCTGTATGCGCTCCTGGATTATCTGGACACAGAACTGATCCCTCTGATGACTCCCTATGGTTATCATGTCGCTGTGAATCCCACGGATCTGATGCTCGGCTTGGCTGGCTGCCATTCCAACGGATTGGAGATGTTCAAGCAGGTGGCCCAGGAAGAAGGGGTGTCGCTGTTGAAGTTGATTGCGGACGTTTCAGCAATCAACCGGAAAAATCCCGATACTGAGCTAATCCGCTCGGTTGCTCTGACGCTGAAATAAGAAGACCCCTGCATATTCGTCAAAACTGATTGTGTACAGAAAACGCCGGCTCTGAGTTCGATCTCAGAGCCGGCGTTGCGATTCATTACACACGGCATTCGGCTGGTGCATTCCAGGACAACAGATTTCATATTACGGAAGGCCTCAACCTCTTTGCAAATAACGATAGCTTTCACCGTTTGTTCGGAGATTTTGAGCAGAAGTATG
>CALXDU010000095.1 GCA_944387145.1 uncultured Oscillospiraceae bacterium
GCAACTTAACCTTAACACAGATCACTCCTATTCGCTATTCTTTTTTCTATTTGTCACACATCATTGTAACACCTACATGATTTTCGTCTTGGATTGACAAACCTACAATTTTCGTCTTGGATTGACAAGCGTCGACTTCTCCTCTATAATCAAAAGACATTCTAGTTTTCCCAAAATGCAGGTGATGATTCATGAAACAATCCGTCCTGAAAACCGCCTTTCTCGATACCATTCCCGTGATGACCGGGTATCTGTTTCTGGGGTTCGGTTTCGGTATTGCATTGCAGCAGGCAGGATTTGGCTGGGTTTGGGCCGCGGCCATGAGCCTGTTTATCTACGCCGGTTCCATGCAGTATGTGGCCATTGGGCTGCTCACCTCCGGCGCCGGTCTGCTCACCGCTGCTGCCACCACCTTTCTGGTCAATGCCCGGCATTTGTTCTACGGCATCTCCATGGTGGATGCTTACAAAGGCGCCGGGAAGAAAAAGCCCTACCTTATTTTCGCCCTGACCGATGAAACCTATTCTCTGGTTTCGAGGCTTGCCCAGGGAGAAAATCGGATGCCCTACTGCTTCTGGGTGTCGCTGCTGGATCAGATCTACTGGGTGGGCGGAAGCCTGCTGGGCAGCTGGGCCGGTGCGGTGCTTCCGCTGAATTTTACCGGCATCGATTTTGTGCTCACCGCCCTGTTTCTGACCATTTTTCTGGAGCAATGGCTCTCTGCCAGTGACCACCTTCCGGCCATTGTGGGGGTTGTGGTGACTACCGTGTGTCTGGCGCTGTTCGGCGCTGATCTGTTTCTGATCCCCTCCATGGCCATCATCACCGCCACTTTGGTTCTGTTCCCCAGAACCTCCAAGGAGGTCAAGCCATGAATCATCCCGCTCTGACCATCGCCGTCATCTCCCTGGTGACCATCGGGCTTCGGTTTCTTCCCTTTTTGATTTTCGGAGAAAACCGGAAAACCCCTCCCGCCATTGCCCATCTGGGGCAGGTGCTGCCCGCAGCCATAATGGGTATGCTGGTGGTGTACTGTCTGAAAGACCTTCGCCTGACTGCCTCCCCTTTCGGCATTCCCCAGGCCATTGGCTGCGCCGTGGTTGCGCTGCTGCATATCTGGAAGCGAAACACCCTGCTCAGCATCGGCGGCGGAACCTTGTGCTATATGCTGCTGGTACAATTTGTATTTGTATAACAAAAAGGAGAGGCTTTGCCTCTCCTTTTCCTTTTCGATTTTAACAGCAGCAGAACATGCCCCGTCCGCCGCAGCAGAAAATATTGGCAAGATAACACAGGCACAGATTGGTGCAGGGGTCGCCGCCCATGGTAAAGCCACGGAAATTCCCCGCCTGCTGGCGATAGGCCGCACCGCCGTTCTGAATCTGATTAAGCATCTGCATATACTCCATATTGTCCGGCTCCATGCTCACCGCTTTGCGGATATGCTCCAGGGCGGTTACCTGGTTGCCCAGGCCGTCGTTGGCAATGGCGCTGAGGTAATACCACCGGGCGTTGCGCTCCGGGCAGCTGCCCAGGGCATTCAGCGCCTCTCGGAACCGGCCGAAACGGATATACTGGAAGGCCGCCTGCTGGTACTGGTCTTCCTGGGTGGTATAGCTTTGCTGCTGCCGATAGCCGCCGAACCCACCGAAGGGATCGTAGCCATAGCCACCGTAACCGCCATAACCACCGCCATAGCTGCCGGAATTTGCCTGCTGGGCCTTCTCCGGGTTCTTGATCTGCTCGTAGGCGGCGTTGACTTCCTGCATACGCCGGGCGGCTTCCTGATCGCCGGGGTTCAAATCCGGGTGATACTTTTTCGCCAGCCGCCGGTAGGCCTGCTTGATTTCTTCATCGCTGGCGCTGGGGCTGACTCCCAGTACCTTATAAGGATCGTCAATCATGTTTTTTGATCCTCCTTCTGCCCTTCTCTTCTGTAATTCATCCAGACGCCGCTGTACAAGATGTTATCCAGCAGGCTCTTGTCCTGAACCAGGGGCAGCCGCTCATAGCAGTCCGTGCACCGACCCATGGCCAGAATCAGATATTCCTCCCACCTGGGCCAATCCTTGCCGGTTCCCATGGCCAGAAATGGGTTATATTTGCCTTTTCGTTTGTCCTTGTCATAATCCACCGCCGCATCCAGCAGGTAGATAAACCGCCCCAGGGCAAAGCCCATCTGGGCCAACGTGGTTGCCCACATGTCCTGCTGGTATGTAAGCAGCTGGGCCATCAGAGAGCCAAAGACCCCAGCCGGTTCGTCAGGATTGGCGCAGTTTTCTTTTTCCAGTTCTGTCAGCCGGGCAATGGAATCCCGGATGGCGGCTACCTGCCGGGGGTAACGCTCCTCAATGGGGGGCAGGTGCTTTTCCAGGGCCTTGGCCATGAGCTTTGCGGAGGTATTTCCCTCATCCTGCCAGTCGTCCAGGCAGTTATAGTAGGCCAGCACCGCATTCATGTCCGCAGCGTAGCGGACATAGCGGTTGTCCACCCAGGGCCGCTTGGTGATGGGATGCAGCCAGCAGGCATTTTCCCCGCCGGTTTCCTCCGGTTCATACAGGCTCATCAGCAGCAGGGCCAGAAAGGCCATATCGTAACTCAGTGCCAATCGGGAAGCCTGGGAGCATTGCAGCCGCATCCGGCGGCAGATTCCGCAGTATACCGCACCGTAGCGCGTCTGTTCCTGCCGGGTCAGCTCCTTCCAGCTGGCGGTAACATAACCGAACATCCCCATTCCTCCTTTTTGTATTATCCTAAAGAAAAACTATGAACAAGCCGTAAACGGGTCGAAAGTTTACAAAATCGCCATATTTAATGCTCCATCAGATACCGGTTCAGCGCGCCGCCGTAAAACACGATGGACATGCAGCAGTACAGCCACAGCATGGACAGCGCCACGGCGTACACGGAACCATACACGTTGGTCAGCCGGGCAAACCGCTCCACATAAATGGAATACAGGTCCGAAAACACCAGCCATCCCAAAGACGCCAGCACCGCCCCGGGCAAACTGTCCCAGAACCGATTGCGCCGGTTGGGCAGCACCATGAACATGGCGCAGAAAATCCCGGTCTGGACAAACAGCAGCAGGAAAAACCGCAGGTCAATCAGGTTCAGCAAAAACCAGAAAAACGGTGCTCCCGACCGCTCCAGCAGCCCCAACAGACTGGTGCCGAAAACATGCAGACCCAAAGTCAGCAGCAGTACCACCAAAAAAGCAAAGGTATACACCACACTGAGCAGACGGGTATAAATATAGCCCCGGTCCTCCGAAACATCATAAATGGCGTTCAGTCCCGTAAGCAGGCCGTAGATTCCCCGGCTGGCAGACCACAGGGCCGTCACTGCGGATAGTCCCAGGGCAGCGCCGGAAGTATTGTCATAAGTCAGCAGAATCAGTTCTTCCGCCGGGGCCTGCAAAACCTCCGGCAAGATGCCTTCCAGCATCTCTCCTAAGCGCTCTACTTCCAGAGGCGTATAGCGCAGCAGACCCAGCAGCACCAGCAGCGCCGGAAACACGGCCAGCACAATAAAGTAGCAGGCATTGGCAGCATACACCGGCACCCGCAGCCGGGACAAATCCTGAACCAGATGCACCGTTTTTCCAATGATGCCGCCTCGGGGAAATTCCCGCATGGCACTTCCTCCTTTCGGCTCCGAAGCATCGAAGCCAGCAGATTCCTGTGGAAATCTATGTGTTTGCAGGAAATGTATGTGGCAAATTTCGTAAAAAAGCAACCGGCCCGCTGCCCAGGGGGCAGCGGGCGGAAACAGGTTTATTCTGCGGAAATCAGGTAGTAGTACACCGGCTGACCGCCGCTGAGCAGATTCACATCCGCATTGGGGCAGATATCCGCAAACAGATCCGCTGCCTTCTGGGCATGCTTTTCCTTCACATCGGCGCCATAGTAGATGGTGATATACTCCTTGCCGTCGTCACGGACCTTCTCTGCCAGAGACTTCAGCAGCACCTTGATATCCTGGCTGGTGCCAAAGAGCTGGCTGCCGTACAGGGCCAGGTAGTCGCCTTCGTGGATATCGTAGCCGTCAAAGTCGGAGTTCCGGGCAGCGTAGGTAATCTGCATGGTGTCCACAGTACCCAGAGACTCGGTCATGGCTTCCACGTTCTCTTCCACGGTTCCCTCGGGGTTGAAGTTGAGCATGGCAGTCACGCCCTGGGGAACGGTCTTGGAGGGAATCACCACCACGTTCTTGGGAGTCAGGTCGTTGACCTGCTCCGCAGCCATGATGATGTTCTTATTGTTGGGCAACACAAAAACCGTCTCGGCAGGCACCCGGTTCACAGCTTCCAGGATGTCCTGGGTGCTGGGGTTCATGGTCTGGCCGCCGGAGATGATGGCGTCCACACCCAGGTTGGTGAACACATCCGCCAGGCCCTCACCGGCGCAGACGGAGACAGCACCCAGAGGCTTCTCCGGCTCGGCAATCTTGGGAGCCAGTTCGCTTTCAGACATGACCTTCTCGGTGTGCTGCAGGCGCATGTTCTCAATCTTCACGGTGACGAAGGAGCCATACTCCACCGCCCGGCTCAGAGCAGCGCCGGGATCGTTGGTATGGACGTGAACTTTGATAATTTCGTCATCGTCTACCAGCACCAGGCTGTCGCCCAGACCGCTGAGGAAGGAGCGCAGCGCCTCCGGGTCTTTGTCATTTTCCCGGTCGATGATAAACTCGGTGCAGTAGGCAAAGGTAATGTCGCCGGTATCAAAGTCACCGAAGTCGGCAGCGTCCTTGACCTGGACAGCTTCCGCACCCTCAGCCAGAACCACGTCATTGCCCTGCAGGGAGGACATCATGGCTTCCAGGGCAACCAGCCAACCCTTGCCGCCGGCATCCACCACGCCGGCCTTCTTCAGCACCGGGTTCTGGTTGACGGTGTTGGCCAGAGCGGTCTTTGCCTCGGCAATGGCAGCTTCCTGGACAAATTCGATATGGTTATTTTCCCGGGCAGCCTCGATGGCCTTGGCGGCAGCCAGACGGGCAACGGTGAGGATGGTGCCTTCGGCGGGCTTCATAACCGCCTTGTAAGCAGCGTCTACACCTTCCTGCAGAGCCTGGGCCCACAGAACACCGTCACTGGTCTCGGTGCCCTTGAGCTGCTTGGAAATGCCCCGCAGCAGCAGAGACAGAATAACGCCGGAGTTGCCCCGGGCACCCCGGAGCATGGCGGAAGCCGCAATCTTGGCAGCCTGACCCAGGTCCGGATCTTCGGCCTTGCGCAGGTCAGCCGCGGCGGCATTGATGGTCATGGACATATTGGTGCCGGTATCGCCGTCGGGGACGGGGAATACGTTCAGTTCGTTCAGCGCCTGCTTATTCATTTCAATGGCGGCAGCCGCACTGATCATCATTCTGCGAAAATCGGCGCCGTTAATGATTTGCTTCAATTCATTTCCCTCCGAATTCTTAACCGATCATCATAGAATCGATATACACGTTCACGGCACGGACTTCCGTTCCCGTGCACTGGGTAACCACATAACGAACCTCAGAAATAATGGAGGCGCCCACGGCGCTGAGGTTGACGTTGTTGTCGACGATGATGTGCAGATCAATGGAAATGGAATTGTCCTCGTTGAAGTGAACCCGGACGCCCTTTCCCATGGATTCCTTGCGCAGCAGGTGGTAAACACCATCGGTAACACTGCGGGCAGCCATGCCCTTGACACCGAAGCAGTTGGTCGCGGCGGTACCAACGATGTCGGTATAAACATTGGTGCTGACATTGATGCTGCCGTTTTCATTCTCATGACGGATCATAAATCAGACCTCCTAAAAATTTGGTTGCAAAAGGGGGAATCTTCCGATTCCCCTTTGTGTTTCCTTGGGGCAATCAAACCATGCTCTGCTCCCAGCAGTCAGGAGCAGTCAGGCCCATCATCTTGACAATGGTGGGAGCCACGTTGGCAAGGCCGTAAGCGCCGTCCTTGATGACCCAGGTATGGTCCTTGTCATAGATGATGAAAGGCACCGGGTTCAGGGAGTGGGCCGTGCGGACGGAGGTCTTGCCCTTCTTGGTCTCGGTCATCTGGTCGGCGTTGCCATGGTCAGCGGTGACCAGCACGGTGTAGCCGTACTTGTCGGCAGCATCCAGAATGGCCTTCAGGCCGTTGTCCACGCACTCCATGGCGTAAACCACAGCGTCCATCACGCCGGTGTGGCCCACCATGTCGCCGTTGGGGAAGTTGCAGCGCAGGAACTGGAACTGCTTGGAGGCCATGTTCTGCACCATCTTCTCGGTGATTTCCTTGGACTTCATGGCAGGAGCCTGCTCGAAGGGAATCACATC
>CALXDU010000096.1 GCA_944387145.1 uncultured Oscillospiraceae bacterium
CGGATGACCATGGAGCCGTAGTGCAGGAAGCTGAGCCGGTCGCAATCCACACCCAAATAGCACCAGTAGGCATTCAGAATATCCTGCGCAGCCTGGGGCATCTTCAGAGAATCCATAACTTCATTGACGCTGTAGCTGCCAGCCTTTACAAAGTTGGGGAAATGGGATTTCATGTAGGAAGAATCCGTATTACCGTTAACAGAGTTGGAATAGGTCTGAGCATCCCGAACCTCGTTGCACAGTTCAAAGAAGTCGGTCATGGACTTCCGGGAGCCAGGGACATACTGCTCCATCTTGTCGATGAACGCTTCCACGCCAAAGGGCATTTCACAATCGTACTTCTTGTCCGCGGTGATCAAGTGATAGGCTTCGGGGATGCGGATCCATTCCACCTTATCCTCCACCCCCAGGTCCCGGAACAGGGTCCGGATGTCGCCCGGAGCTTCCGCAGAACCAAAGTCATTCAGTTCATGCAGACTGGCTTCAAACTCAAACCGTCCCCGTTTGAAGCTGGTGGCAAATCCGCCGGGCAGGTTGTGCTTCTCCAGGAGCAGGCAGGAATAGCCTCCCTGTAGCACGCGAATTGCGGCTGTCAATCCACCGTTACCGGCACCGATGACAACCACGTCGTACTGTCTTGTACCTTTGTTTTCCATGGTAACCTCCTTGTGGTTTAATAGATGAGATTTCGGGAGCGCTGGAGCCAGTATTCCAGCTCCTCTTCGCTGGTAATACCCTTGTAGTGGCGCAAGATGATGCGGAAAAAGTCCGTCAGTTCTTGGTCAATCTGTTGCTGGTTCATGCTTTGATAGCCAATTGCCAGCATGACACCCAGGCCATAGCATCGAAACTGCATCTGCCGGTGCATTTCCCGGGCAGTTTCCAGAGGCATTTCCAGATTTTTCGCCAGTAAGGAGATCAGCATTTCCCAGTTCAGGTCATCCAGAAGGTCCTGCCCGGGCTGCCGCTGCTGCAAGTACAGGAAGCGGAACAGTTCCTTCTCCTTCATGGCAAAGGACAGGAAACTCTGTCCGAAGGCCTTGTAGCTGTCATTATGAAATTTCAAGAAATTCTCCCGAATATAGTCGTACAGCGCATCCTTCAGATGCTGAATATTCTCAAATTCATAATACAGCGGCTGGGTAGAACAGCCCAGGGTTTTGGCAATATTTCGGACAGTGAGTGACTCTGCTCCGCCACATTGGATCGTTTGGGTTGCGGCCTGCAGGATGCTTTCCCTGGTAATTCTCTTTTCAGAAGCCATAGCCTTCCCCCTATATATTCTATATCTTTTTACTTATTATAACACCTGTTATTTTGAAAAGCAACCATACATTCCTCTTTATTTTTCAGATGTTCAATATGTTCTGATAAGGAGAAAAGGCAGTCTTAGCCCGTAAACCGGAAGACCATCGGCAGATCGTTTAGGCGCAATTCCATATGCTTATCCTGGAATACAGTAAGGCTATGCAGCAGGGTTTTGCTCAGCACTTCGCTTTCCACCTGATAGTTCAGTAGGTCAGTCACTTCCGTTTGAATGT
This sequence comes from uncultured Oscillospiraceae bacterium, assembly GCA_944387145.1. Lineage (GTDB taxonomy): Bacteria > Bacillota > Clostridia > Oscillospirales > Oscillospiraceae > Faecousia. The sequence continues at coordinate 1,542 of CALXDU010000096.1, forward strand.
CCTGTTTCAGCTGTGCGGTGTTTCTGCCTTGCTGCTTGACTTCTGCTTTTTCCAGTCTCTCCCCGAAAGATTGCTCTTGATCTTCATACCGCTTTTTCATGGTCAGCATATCTTCTTTTGAGATATCCCCGGAAAAGTAGTGATCCATAACAGCTTCCTTCTTCTGCTTGAGCCGATCCAGTTCAAACCGCAGCCGCTCCGACGCATCCGGGACGCCGCTCTCCCCTGCCTGAATCGCATCCAAGACCAATGCCGTTACATTGTTCATGATGGGCTTAGTGTCCAACAGCAAGCTCCTGACGGCGATTTTCAGCATGTTCATGGCGTCATCATCTCGAACCAATTTGCCGATATCACAGCCGTCTGTGCCTTCATTCACTGCCGTTCCGCAGCTCCATCGACGTACCTTGGTGCCGTCTTTCAGTTTTTTTATTCGGCTGACAAAGCTAGCTCCACACAGGCTGCATTTGATCTTGCCAGAGAATACATAACGGTTGGAATGACCGCCATTCTCTGCCCCGTGTTTGTTGTTTTGCCCCATTCGTTCCTGGGCCATATTCCAGATTTCCCGGCTGATGATAGGCTCGTGGTGATTCGCTATGCGGATCTGAGGTACCTGCCCCTTATTGGTACATTTCTCGTGGGTCAGGTAATCGGGAGTGTAGGTCTTTTTCTGCACTAAGTCTCCGACATATTTCTCATTTTTCAGGATTTTGATAATCGCACTGGATTTCCATTTACCGCCGTGGTATGTACGATGCCCCTCTCGGTTGAGAAATCGAGCAATCTCAGCAGTTGCTGCTTGTTCCATTGCATATTTCTGGAAAATCAGCCAAACAATCTTTGCCCCTTCCGGCTCCACTGACATCTTGCCGCTCTTCACTTCGTAGCCCAGCAAAGAGCGGCCGAACACAACACCCTTTTCCATCTGACGGGTCTGCCCCCAGACCACACGGTTGGATGTCTTGCGGCTCTCATCCTGGGCAATTGTGGCCATGATGGACAACCGCAGTTCTCCATCACCATCCATAGTGTTGATGTGGTCGGTTACAAACTCCACAGCTACACCCATTCGCTTTAATTCCCGGGTGTAGCTCAGTGTGTCTACAACGTTTCTGGAAAAACGGCTGACTTCCTTGGTCAGAATCAGTTGAAATTTCCCTTCCCGGGCGTCCTGGATCATCCGGTTAAACTGAACCCGCTTCCGAGTGCTGGTACCAGAGATACCTTCGTCAGCATAGATTTTATACAGCTCCCAGCTGGGATTCCGGGCGATGTACTCCTGGAAATAGCGTTGCTGGGACACAAAGGAATTGGCCTGGTCCTCCTTATCGGTAGACACTCGACAATAGGCTGCTACTTGGATCATGGATACTCCCCCTTCTGCATGTGTTTGTGAATCCATTCCCGGTGCTGCCGATCCAGACGGTCCTGGGCATGGTGGTACTGCACTTGATCGAGCCGCCCTTGCTCTTTGAGGGCCAGCAGCAAACCACTTTGCAGGCGATACAAAAATGGCTCATCCATTTCTCTGGTGATTTTCCGATTGTGTTCAATTTTCTCAAGAGTTGCAAATCGTTTTGCCAAATTGCCAGCCCTCCTTTCTTCTCAAATTATATGCTGTGTTGGGATGCAGTTGACCCGATGCCCGTGAAACTCCCCTCATGGCAAATATAGTCAAATAATAAGAAAAACAGGTGAAGAAAAATCCTTCACCTGTTTACTCTGGGAAAATTCGTTCTTACCAATTCAGTTTTCAGTAGTTGCGATTGTTTCAATTGGGTGCAGATCCAGCCACTGTGGGCAGGGATAATGGGTTTCGTCCAGAATATCGCGCTCTTCGCAAATCTTCCATTCTTCCCTTACCAGTTCGATGCCAATATTGGCGCAAACAAGGCGTTTCATGTGCCGTCCAGCATTTTCAGAAATCAGGCCACGTTTGACATAGCCAATGGTAACGGTCAAGTCAGAGCAAACTGCCAGTTCTGCCTCGCCGCTATCGCCGTTCATGCCGCTGTTAATGTCCACGCTGATCACATATGCCCCGGATGTGTTAATGGCCTCGATGGCGGTACGGTAATTCTCACGCAGCTGTCCCTGAAAACCGGTACCAAGCAGGCAGTCAACTACGATCTGGTAGCCTGTAAGACATTCAGCTTTGAAGGGGCGCACTGGAATTTCTGCCAAAGCTGCTTTCTCTGCGTAAAATGCACTGTCTTCTGACATTCGCTGACTGACAGTAAACACCGTACAGTCATAGTGATGCTCTTTCAGGATGCACGCAAGGGCAAAGCCGTCACCTCCGTTATTGCCGGAGCCAACAACAATTGCGATCGTTCCTTCCCAGTTTGCTGCCAAAAAGACACCATATGCCGCCCGATGCATCAGTTCCAAACTGGGCACCAGATTGGCGATGGTGTAAGCATCGCTTAATCGCATATTCTCCACCGAAATACAATCAATCATCGACTTCCTTCTCCTCACTACGCAGGAAAATGTAGGTATTCTCATCCGAGCGCATTTCATCGAACCGATAGTTCAGGCGATCAAACATCCGGATTTGCTCCGGCGTGTTGATTTGATTCTGCGCCATAAAGCGTACCATCTCTCCCCGGGCCATTTTGCACATGGTGCCCTTTTCGATGATCTTGCCGTTCTTTTCCTCACCAAATACGCAGGTAATAAAACGGACGGACTCCGGAAGATACTTTGACACGCAGATACTGTATTCTTTGGACGCCAGATTGATAATGCAGTTTGTTTCTCCAAACAGGGTTTCAGCCAGCCGATTGCCCCAGTAGGCATAGAGGTCTTTGTACTCCCTGATTTTCAGCTTTGCCTGCATTTCCAGCCGATAGGGCGTCACGCCGTCAAAAGGGCGCAGGATGCCATAAAAGCCAGACAGAATCCGCAGATGATCCTGAACATAGGAGTATTCCTGCTCTGTGAACACACCAGGAGCCATGTACTGATACTGAATCCCCTCATATGCCAGCACTGCTGGAGTCAAACCCTTGTACAGGTCCATATTCCGCAGCCGCCGCACATTCAGCTCCGCAATCTGGTCGTTGCATTTCCAGAGTTTTTTCAGCTGCTCGTAGGACATGCTTTGGAGCTTTTGGCAGATTTCCTCGGTATTGGTCAGAAATACCGGAAGATCCCGATATGGGAAGCTGTCCGTGTCCACGTTCATTTTCTTGGCCGGAGAAATGATGATCCGCATGACTTACTGCTCCCCTGCCAGGTAGGCAAGAATTTCGGCGGCATTGGTGTCCGGTTTAACCTTAGGCATGACCTTTTCAATGTTACCCTGCTCGTTGATGAGGTAGGTTGTCCGAACCACACCCATGCTCACCTTACCGTAGAGCTTCTTTTCCTGCCAGACACCGTAAGCCTGAATGGCCTGCAGTTCCGGGTCAGACAGGAGAACAAAAGGCAAATTATACTTTTGGGCAAATTTCAGATGGGATGCCACAGAATCCTTGCTGATTCCAATGACCACAACATCCTGCATCTGGAACTGCTCATAGTTTGCCGCAAACGCGCAGGCCTGCCGGGTGCAGCCAGGGGTATTGTCCTTGGGATAGAAATACAGAACGACTTTCTTACCTGCATAATCCGATAGATTAACAGTGTTTCCATCCTTATCCATCAGACGAAAATCCGGTGCCTTCATTCCAACTTCCAGCATAGTGCATTCTCCTTTGCAAAACTATTATTATGATGAATCATAGCAGAAAGTGAAGCTATTTGCAAGGTCATGGGCCAGAATATCCCTGCTAATTAGCGGGCATCCCTCTGCCACCTGGGATTCCTTTTTCTTCTGGTTCCCTCCTGCTTCAATTCCATGGAAAACAGATATCCTGGAATCGTAATATTCGGCTTTTAAGCATGGAACAGGGATGGACACTCTTGCTAATCAGGCGCTTTTCATTCCGGGTTCCATTTTGACCCGCTTGTGGGTACAGAAGAACTGGGACATTTGGAAATGGTGGGCAGCATTGTACACCAGCTGACACGAAATCTGAAAGATTCGCAAATATTGGATTCCGGATTTGCTCCCTACTTTGTGGATCATACTGTCGGAGTTTATCCAACTGCTGCTTCCGGCTCTGTATTTAACAGCGGCATGATGCAGGTAAAAGGGGACCCAATGGCCGACTTGACGGAAGATTTGGCTGCCGAGCAGAAAGCCCGGGTAACGTATGACAATATTCTGCGTTTGTCGGATGACCCGGATGTCAATGATGTGATTAAATTCCTGCGTGCACGAGAAATTGTGCATTTCCAACGCTTTGGAGAAGCAGTACAGTTGCTCCGGGAGAAACTCAATCAAAAAAATGTTTATTATATGAATCCTGCCAGAGACATTTAAAAATAAAAGGCAAAACCGACACTTACACAGACGGTTTTGCCTTCCATTTTTAGCAGTTCTTTGCCATAATGTCAAGTGATGAATTCAAAAAACGTGTTCTCCATTTTGAAGAGAACACGCATATTGCTGTCAACGCCGGGAGAAAAATAATGTAAAACGCCGGGAAGAAATTGATGCCAACGCCGGAATTGAGAATGCCGGAATACCTACCGCCGGATGTAAGCCGCCGGTTAACTGTCTGCCGAAATCGAGGCCGGGTGCACGGTGACGACTCCGGTCTTTCGACGGTCTTTCAAACGGTAAGTCTCACCCCGGATGTTCAGAACATGTGCATGGTGCAGCAGTCTGTCCAGAAGCGCCGTTGCCAGCACATTGTCACT
>CALXDU010000097.1 GCA_944387145.1 uncultured Oscillospiraceae bacterium
TTCTTGCGCTTGCTCAGCAGGTCAACGGTAACAGCGCCCAGCAGGACAGCGCCCTTGACGATCTTCTGCACGTTGGTATCGAAACCAGCCAGGGACATACCGATGTTCAGAACGCCCATGATAAATGCGCCAACCACAGCGCCTACCACAGTGCCAACACCGCCGGAAGTGGCAGCGCCGCCGATGTAGCAGGAAGCGATGGCGTCCATTTCCAGACCGTCACCGGCCTTGGGAGTTGCGGAAGCGTTACGGGCAGACAGAACGATACCAGCCAGGCCGCACAGCAGGCCCATGTTGGCATAGACCCAGAAGAACACCTTCTTGGTGTTGATGCCGCTCAGGCGGGCAGCCTTGGCATTGCCGCCCATGGCGTAGATCTGACGGCCAGCAACGGTCTGCGTGGTGATGAAATGATAGATGGCAACCACGATGGCAACCAGCACCAGCATAATGGGAATGCCGTTGTAGCAGCCCAGCTTGTAGAAGAAGAAGGACTCGACACCGATGATCAGCACGTCCTTGAGCACAATCTGCCAGGTGTAAGGAACGGGCAGGCCGTTTTTCTTGGACTGGGCCACGCTGCGCATATCGCCCAGAACCACCAGAACTGCAATCACAGCAGCCACAGCCAGGCAGATCAGGTCTACACCGCCCTTGCCGGCGGCGTCTGCGCCAACCTTCACAGTGGGCAGGAAGCCGGTGCTGACCCAGGTGTAGTCAGCGGGCAGGGGGCCCTTGGTCTGGGCCTGCAGGATGACGTAGCAGATACCACGGCCCATCAGCATGGTAGCCAGAGTAACGATGAAAGGAGGAATCTCCAGCTTGGAGACGAAGAAGCCGGCGAAGGCACCGAACATAGCGCCTACAACCAGAGCAGACAGCATGGCAACCGGGGAGCTGACGCCATAGTCCACAATCAATGTACCGGCCACAGCGCCGCAGGTAGCGACCACGGAGCCGATGCCCAGGTCAACGTTGCCGGTCAGGACACACAGCAGCATGCCCACAGCCAGAATGATAACATAACCATTCTGCATGATGATGTTGTTTACGGCCATGGGGGCCAGGTTCTTGCCGCCGGTGATGGCTGCAAAGATCAGGTACACAGCGATCAGAGCCAGAACCATGCCGTACTGTTTCAGGCTCACGTTCACTTTTTTCGGGGCCAAAGTTTTCACATTGGAATTTTCCATTACAGTTCTCCCTTTCTGTTGTGGGCCATGATGACACCCATAATGGCCTCCTGGGTTATTTCGTCACCGGACAGCTCTCCGGCGATTTCGCCTTCGTTAAGCACATAGGTACGGTCGCAGGTACCGATAATCTCGGGCATTTCAGAGGAAATGATAATCACAGCTTTGCCGGAGCGGGCAAGCTCGTTGATAACCGTGTAAATCTCGTACTTCGCGCCTACGTCAATGCCGCGGGTAGGCTCGTCCAGGATCAGCACGTCAGGCTGGGTCAGCATCCACTTGGCCAGAACAACCTTCTGCTGGTTGCCGCCGGACAGGGAGCCAACTGCCTGGTCCACGGTGTTGGTTTTAACGTTAATCAGATGGCGGAACTCTTCTACCTTAACGGCCTCGCTCTGCTGATCCACGACGCCCTTCCTGGAGAAGAATTTGCGCAATGCTGCAATGGTCATGTTGAATTTGATGCTGTCAATCAGAATCAGGCCGTATGTCTTGCGGTCCTCGGAAACATACGCCAGCTTCTGATGAATGGCGTCCTGAACCGTATTGATCTTGACCTTCTTTCCATTGATGTACACGTCACCGGAAATCTTCTGACCGTAGGAGTGGCCGAAAATACTCATGGCCAGTTCGGTGCGTCCGGCACCCATCAGGCCAGCCAGTCCTACCACTTCGCCGGCCCGGACATGGATATTGATGTCCTTGAGCATCTGGCGGTTGGAATCATCCGGATGATAGACATTCCAGTTCTTGATCTCAAAAATCGTATCGCCAATGGGGCAGTTCTCCCGCTTGGGATACCGGTTGGTCAATTCACGGCCTACCATGCCCTTGATGATCCGCTCTTCCGTGAAATCATCGTCTCCCTTTTGCAGGGTTTCAATGGTATGACCGTCACGAATGATGGTGATGGAATCGGCAACGTAGCTGATCTCATTGAGCTTATGGGAAATGATGATGCAGGTCATGCCCTGCTCTTTCAGCTGCAGAATCAGGTCCAGCAGCTGCTTGCTTTCCCGGTCGTTCAAAGCGGCGGTGGGCTCGTCCAGAATCAGCAGGTCCGCCTTTTTGCCCAAGGCCTTGGCAATTTCGATCAGCTGCTGCTTGCCAACGCCCAGTGTATTGACAGGCACATTGACATTTTCACTGCCCATACCTACCCGCTGCAGCAGCGCATGAGCTTCGCGCTGGGTTTCGCCCCAGTCAATGATGCCATTCTTTTTCCGTTCATTTCCCAGGAAGATATTCTCCGCAACAGACAGGTACGGGCTCAGCGCCAGCTCCTGGTGGATAATGACGATACCCTTCTTCTCACTGTCCCGGATGCTCTTGAAGGCGCACACTTCGCCTTTGTAGACGATGTCGCCGCTGTAGGTGCCGTGGGGATATACGCCGGAGAGCACATTCATCAAGGTAGACTTGCCGGCACCGTTCTCTCCGCAGATTGCCATGATTTCGCCTTTTTTGACTTTAAAATTCACATCGTCCAGCGCCCGCACACCGGAGAACTCCTTGACGATGTGGTTCATTTCCAGAATATATTCTGCCAATTTGTTCAGCTCCTTTTCCCAACGCTCTGCAATCCGCTTTCTCGCCTGCGTATGTTACTATGAAGGGGCGGCGACACTTGCCGCCGCCCCCTTTTGCTTTCTGTAGCAGAAAAAGTCAGATTATGGGTTTCCTTAGCCAGCCAGCTGCTCAGCAGTGTAGTAGCCGCCGTCTACAATGATCTCCTGGTAGTTGCTTGCGTCAACAGCCACGGGAGTGCACAGGTAGGAGGGAACGACCAGCACATTGTTGTCGTAGGTGGTGGTGTCGTTGATCTCGGGCTCGGTGCCGTTGACCACAGCGTTGACCATGGTGACGCACTTCTCAGCCAGCAGGCGGGTGTCCTTGTAGATGGACATGGTCTGCTTGCCAGCGATGATGTTCTTCACAGCCATCAGCTCAGCGTCCTGGCCGGTGATCAGAGGCCAGTTCTCTTCGGTGTAGCCAGCAGCTTCCAGAGCGGAGCGGATGCCGTAAGCAAAGCCGTCGAAAGCGGAGCAGGCGATATCCAGATCCTCGTCAGCGTAGAAGCCAGACAGGTAGTTCTCAGCCCACTGCTGAGCAGTCTCCTGGCTCCAACGCAGGATGCAGGTGTCTTCGAAGGAGGTACGGCCGGTCTTGCAGACCAGAGTGCCGTCGTCCAGGTACGGCTGCAGGACTTCCATGATGCCCTGATGCAGCAGAACAGCGTTGTTATCGTCGGGGGAGCCCATGAAGAACTCGATGGTGTAGCTCTCGCCAGCTTCGCGAGCAGCTTCCAGATCCTTAGCTTCCACAATGTACTCAGCGATTGCCGTGCCCACGCCCTTGTTGTCGAAGGAAGCGTAGTAAGAAACAGCATCGGTGTCCATCAGCAGACGGTCATAAGCGATGATGGGGATGCCGGCAGCCTTAGCCTGTGCTTCCACAGCGGTCAGAGCGCCGGAGTCGATGGCGGCGATAACCAGGCAGTCAACCATCTGGCCGATCATGTTCTCGACCTGAGAAACCTGCATCTGGACATCGTCTTCTGCGTACTGCAGAACCACTTCATATCCCAGGTCCTCCAGCTGCTTCTTCATGTTGGCGCCGTCGTTGATCCAGCGCTCAGAAGACTGGGTGGGCATGGCGATACCGACAGTCTTGCCAGCGCCGGGAGCGTCGGCAACAGCTGCAGCCGCAGTCTCACCAGCGGTGGGAGCCTCGGTGCCAGCGGGGGCTTCGGTACTTGCAGGAGCAGAGCTGCCGCAAGCGACCAGAGCAAAAACCATAGAAAGTGCCAGGGCAAACGCGAGTAACTTTTTCATTGTTTTGACTCCTATCTTGTTGTGTTTTGTTACCTCTCAGCCCCCGTGCCGGTGGGACAGGGGAGCTTCGCTGTACAACACAAGTATACGTTTGCCGCACAAGTTTGTCAACAAGTTATACCATATAAATCCATTTTCTACGGAATTTACAATACAAATTTTATCTACAAAGTAAACTCAAATCAGAATTTTGTAACTTTTCATTCTTAAAAATATCTTATTTCATAATTTTTGCATATCTATATCGTTTTATTTCATCGAAATTATTTGTATTTCATCGCTCCATTTTCTCATTTTTTCTTCGTGAATATGTACAACCGTCTCTAATGGTGCAACATAATTCGTTAATATTACTGGTTTTTTGGCTTTTCCAAGCTAAATTTTGCATACGCGCTTTGGCGCGTTACAGTTTTTTTCTAAATACAAATTATTCTCTATTGATTTTTATAAAAATTTGTACTATACTGAAAACAACGGATACTATTACAAAGGAGGGCCAACCATGCCTGTACCAAAATACCAGGCTGTAGCAGAGGATCTGCGGTTTCATATTCTTCACGGAAAGTACGCAGAAGATACCACACTGCCAACTGAGTTTGAAATCTGCAACGAATACCAGGTCAGCCGCCAAACCGTTCGTCAGGCCCTTTCCCTTCTGGTCAAAGAGCACTTGATTGAAAAGCGGCAGGGCAGCGGCTCCCACATTCTGCGCCAGCATACCTCCCAGCCCAAGCCCATGCGTACCATCGCCGTTGTGGCTACCTATATCAGCGAATGCATCTTCCCCAGCGTCCTGCGGGAAATCGAAACGGTTCTGTCCGTCAATAACTGCACCCCGTCCCTCTTTGCCACCCATAACCAGATTGCCAACGAGCGCAAAATCCTGCAGACCCTTTTGTCCATGCAGGTTGACGGCATTCTGGTGGAGGGCACCAAATCCGCCCTGCCCAATCCCAATCTGGATCTGTATCAGAAGCTGATGGACAAAGGCGTTCCCCTGGTATTCTTCCACGGCACCTATTCTCAGCTGCCCCGGGCTCACTTTGTTCTGGACGACAATGAGGGCGGCGGGAGAATGCTGACGGAATATTTGATCGCCAAAGGGCATAAACACATAGCGGGCATTTTCAAGTCTGACGACATCCAGGGCCCCAACCGGTTTTCCGGTTATATCCACGCCCTGCGGGATGCCAACATTCTGGTAGACGATCAGCTGATTTTCTGGTATAATACGGAAAATAAGAACAGCCTCTTCTCTTCCGACCCGGATGCCCCCCTGATTATGCGGCGGGATCTGCTGCCGGAATGCACTGCGGTGGTCTGCTACAATGACGAAATCGCCAGTCTGCTGATCTCCGCCCTGCAAAAGAAGAAAAAGCGAATCCCCGAGGACATTGCCGTGGTGAGTTTCGATAACAGCCCCTACAGCCAGCTGTCCCCGGTTCCCATTACGACCCTGTCTCACGGCAGCAAAAATGTAGGAAAACAGGCAGCGGAAAAGCTTTTGGCCCTGATGTCCGGCAAATCCTGCCAATCCGAACTGGTTCCCTGGGAACTGATTGAGCGGGAAAGCGGCTGATTGTTTGCCACAACCAACTGGAGGAAGTTTTATGGAGATTACGGAAAACCTGTCCGCTTTGGAAGAGATATACCGTGCTTACGCCAAAAAACTGGCGGATGTATCCGCCCAGGCCCCCATTGCCGCCGGTCTGTTCGGTATGGGTGACGATCCCCGCAACCATAGCTGCAACGATAAATTTTACCAGAATGTGGCCCATTGGGCGCAGGATTTTGCTGCCCATGCCAATGCGCAGGAAGCGAAAGCCGCTGTAGAGTGGATTTTGTATCAACCAGCGAAGGAAAGACAGAAGCTCACCTACTGGTACATGTACGCTGCCCAGAAACACACACAGTCCCTGATTCCCCTGCTGTCCTCCCAGGCCAAAGCCGAAATCCGGCAGCAGTTTCTGGAGCTTTACCCCAAGCGGGATTGGACGCCGGTGCAGAAGGACGTGTATCAGCTGCTGAGTGCAGGCGCTTCCGGGCGTGGGCAGAAAGCGTCCATTCTAGGCTGGTTTGGGGCTTCCAAAAAGAAATAGCAGCAAAAACCGGGACCGCCATAGGGCAGTCCCGGTTGTGTATTTTTCTCTTACTTGCCTGCAAATTCCTTGGCTACTTCCACGATGTGCTCTGCGCTC
>CALXDU010000098.1 GCA_944387145.1 uncultured Oscillospiraceae bacterium
GTAGCGGATCTGCGGGCGGCTACGCCTTCCAACGCAGCAGAGTTGGCGGTTCCCGACCAAGATACCCTGCGGCAAAATCTGGATGCCATGTCCAGCGCGATGGCAGTTGCGCTGAACCGCCAGTTGAAAGCCGCAAGACAGCATCTGGACACATTGTCACAGTCTCCGGTTCTGCGCAATCCGACAGGTTATATCCAGCAGCAGGGAAAGGGACTGGAACTGCTGAAGAATCGGCTGATTTCTGCCCAAAATCAGGCAATCAGCCAAAAGAAACAACGCTACATCGCTGCGGTTTCCAAATTGGATGCCATGAGTCCTTTGAAAGTATTGACCCGTGGCTACTCTATGGTACAGACCAGCGGGGGAGAAGTTTTGCGCTCCGTTCATCAGGTGGAATTGGGGGAGCGAGTCAGCATACGATTAACAGATGGAATACTTTCGGCAACTGTTATGGATAAGAAGGAGGAATCCCAATGAACCAGAGCAATGCTACCTTTGAACAATCCATGGCCCGCCTGGAACAGATTGTTCGGGCTATGGAGCGAGGAGATGTGGCGCTGGAAGAGAGCTTGAAGCTGTTCCAGGAAGGAACAGAGCTGGTACGCAGCTGCGGAAAGCTTTTGGATGAGGCCCAACTTGAGGTTAAAAAAATCATGACCGCGCAGGATGGCAGTCCTGTGGAGGAGGCGTTCCAGGATGAACCTTGACGGACAAATTCTGCAATACCGGGACTTTACAGAAGACTATCTGAAAAATATCTATAAAAAATTTCGGACAGAACCCCAGACACAACTGTTCAATGCAATGGAGTACAGTCTCCTGGCAGGAGGAAAGCGCCTGCGGCCGGTCTTTGCTTATGAGTTTTGCCGCATGTGCGGCGGACAGTGGCAGGACGCTGCCCCTTTTGCTGCCGCAGTCGAGATGATTCATACATACAGTTTAATTCACGATGATTTGCCCTGTATGGACAATGATGATTTTCGCCGTGGCCGGCCTACCAATCATAAGGTCTATGGAGAAGGTATGGCGGTTCTGGCAGGGGATGCACTGCTGACAGACGCATTTATGATTGCTTCTACGGGGAAACTGTCTCAGCCTTGGACCATGGCCGATGCGATTTCTCTAATGGCGGAAGGCGCCGGCTCTTTGGGAATGGTTGGTGGGCAGGTCCTGGACATCATGAGTCAGGAAAGAGAACTGTCCGAACAGGAAGTGCTGGATATCCAATCTCGCAAGACTGGGCGGCTGATCAACATCGCTTGCTGTCTTGGCGCAATGGCTGGCGGAGCCAGCCGGAATCAGTTTGAAGCGGCCTCTCAGTTTGCATCTGGCCTGGGTTTGGCATTCCAGATTCGGGACGATATGCTGGATGTGATCGGAACCCGTGAAGAAATGGGTAAAGGCGTTGGCACAGACGCAGAGAAAAATACCTTTGTCCGTCTGTACGGCCTGGAAAAGTGCGAAACACTGGTGCAGCAATATACGGACTATGCAATTTCTGCCCTGGAAGCCTTTGATGACCGGGAATTTATGATTGCTTTGGCGAAAAGTCTGACCGAGCGCAGGGTGTAAGCATGAAGCAGGATGAACTGCTGCACCACTTTCGATCGGTGCAGGATCTGGATTATCGCCAAATGATGGTGCGACTGGTTCCCAATATTGACCCGGAAACAATTCTGGGAGTCAGAACCCCAGAATTACGGGCCATTGCCGGGCAATTGGAGGATAAAGAGCTTTTTTGCCGTGGGTTGCCCCATCGGTATTTTGAGGAGAACCAGCTGCACAGCTTGATTCTCTCCCAGGAACGAAGCTTTGAAGTTGCTGTTTCCAAAGTAGAGAGCTTTCTTCCTTTTGTGGATAATTGGGCGACCTGCGATCAGCTTAGGCCACGTGCCTTTGGCAAGAAGCAGGGTCAGCTGCTGCCGCATATTCGTCAGTGGCTGGTCTCAGCCCATCCATATACGATCCGATTTGCAGTTGAAATGCTGATGTGTCATTATCTGGATGATGCATTTGATCCTGCTTATCCTGCGCTGGTTGCCTGCGTGCACCATCCGGACTATTATGTGAAAATGATGGTGGCCTGGTATTTTGCTACTGCGCTTGCCAAACAGTACGATGCGATTGTGCCGTATATCACAGAAAATCGTTTGGAAACATGGGAGCACAATAAGGCAATCCAAAAAGCGGTGGAAAGCAGACGAATACCCCTGGAAAGAAAAGAATTTCTGAAAAAGTATCGAATCTGATGTCAGTAAAATGCAATGCAAACGTTGGAGGGATGGATATGAAACAGGAAATTGATGTTTTCGATTATGCAGGTACCATTTGTCATGCACTCAGAAAGGGTGTGCTGTTAACGACCAAGGCCGGCGATAAAGTGAACACCATGACAATTGGATGGGGCAAAATCGGTGTTGAGTGGAACAGACCTGTCTTTATCGCCTATGTTCGGGAAAGCAGATTCACCAGAAGCATACTGGACGAAAATGGAGAATTTACCGTCAACATTCCCTATGGTGTGTGTGACAGCAAAATTTTTGGCTACTGCGGCAGTAAATCCGGCAGAGATACCGATAAAATCCAGGACTTGTCTCTTACACTGGAGCCGCCTGTTGCGATCCAGGTTCCGGGTATTCGGGAGCTTCCACTGACGCTGGAGTGCAAAGTAATCTATCAGCAGCTTCAGGATCTGGAGCAAATTCCGGAAGAAATTCGCCAGCAGTTTTATCCTGGTCAAACACCGGACTTGCACATTGCTTACTACGGCGAAATCGTCGGGGCTTACATCATCAAAGAATAATGAGAAGCGGCAGCGAAATTTTCGCTGCCGTTCCTGTTTTTTGGTTGTACGATTATGCGTTATTGCCGTAATATGCGTTGAGATACATTTGCTTGATCTCGCTCATCAGAGGATACCGGGGATTGGCGCCGGTGCACTGATCGTCGAAAGCCTGCTCGACCATGTCATCCAGACGGGACAGGAATGTGGCTTCATCAATACCGTAGTCACGGATGGTTTTCCGAATGCCAATCTTGGTTTTCAGTTCTTCAACAGCGGCAATCAGCAGCTGCAGCTTCTCTTCATCGGTATTACCACCCAATTTCAGATAATCCGCCACTTCTGCATACCGGGAAAGGGTGTGGGGATGATCGTACTGAGAGAAGGTACCCATTTTGGGCGGAACCTCAGAGGCGTTGAAGCGCAGCACTTCCGTAATCAGAAGGGCATTGGCTACACCGTGGGGCAGGTGATAGAAGGCACCCAGCTTATGCGCCATGGAATGGCATACTCCCAAAAATGCATTGGCAAATGCCATACCAGCCATACAAGCGGCGTTTGCCATATTCTCCCGGGCCTTCGGGTCTTGTGCGCCATGTTCATATGCGGAGGGCAGATTCTCAAAAATCAGCTTCAGACTCCGCAGAGCAAGGCCGTCGGTGTAGTCCGTGGCCAGCATGGATGCATATGCTTCCAGAGCATGGGTCACAGCATCGATACCAGAAGCAGCGGTCAATCCCTTGGGAGCGTTTATCATCATATCCGCATCCACGATAGCCATCTTGGGCAGCAGCTCATAGTCTGCCAAGGGGTATTTCACACCGGTGGTTTCATCGGTGATGACTGCAAAAGGAGTAACCTCAGAACCGGTACCGGCAGTAGTGGGAATTGCTACAAAGTAAGCCTTTTCACCCATCTTGGGGAAGGTATACACACGTTTGCGGATATCCACAAAACGCATGGCCATATCCTGGAAATCTGCTTCCGGATGTTCGTAGAGTACCCACATGATCTTACCAGCGTCCATAGCGGAGCCGCCGCCAATCGCCAGAATCAGATCCGGCTGGAATTGAGCCATCCGGGCAGCGCCTTCCTTGGCACAGGCCAGCGTGGGATCAGGAGCTACATCCGAGAAGGTGGTATGGATAATGCCCATAGCATCCAGCTGTGCTTCTACAGGCTTGGTGTAGCCGTTCTGATACAGGAACTGGTCAGTCACGATGAACGCTTTTTTGTGCGCTTGCAGTTCTGCCAGAGCAACCGGCAGACAGCCCTTTTTGAAGTAAACCTTTTCAGGCGCCCGGAACCAAAGCATGTTTTCCCTCCTCATTGCGACAGTCTTGATATTCAGCAGGTGCTTGACACCCACATTTTCGGAAACGGAATTGCCGCCCCAGGATCCGCAGCCCAGTGTCAGAGAGGGAGCCAGTTTGAAATTGTACAGATCACCAATGCCGCCTTGTGCAGACGGAGTGTTGACCAAAATACGGCAGGCCTTCATGCGCGCAGCGAAAGCATCCAGCTTTTCCTTGGCCTGGACCGGGTCCAGATAAACAGAAGCGGTATGGCCGAAGCCACCGTCTTTGACCAAGGTATCTGCCTTATCCAGCGCATCGGAGAAGTCTGCTGCATGGTACATTGCCAGGACAGGAGAGAGCTTTTCGTGAGCAAATGCTTCACTCAGGTCAGTGGAAGTAACTTCACCAATGAGAATTTTGGTGGTTTCCGGAACGGAAATTCCTGCCAGGTTTGCGATGGTCCAGGCCGACTGTCCCACAATCTTTGCGTTCAGAGCGCCGTTGATCAGAATCGTGTCTCTGACCTTTTGCAGCTGCTCCTCGTCCAAAATATGACAACCTCTGCGAACAAACTCTTCTTTGACGGTTTCATAAACGGAATCCAGTACTACGACACTATGCTCAGAAGCACAGATCATGCCGTTGTCAAAGGTTTTGGAGTGAATGATCGAAGAGACAGCCAATACCAGATCGGCAGAATCATCAATCACCGCAGGAGTATTGCCGGGGCCAACACCCAGGGCAGGCTTTCCGGAAGAGTATGCGGCTTTTACCATGCCGGGACCACCGGTGGCGAGAATCAAATCCGCTTCCCGCATGACTTGATTTGTCAGTTCCAGGGAGGGCGCATCAATCCAGGAAATAATTTCTTCCGGTGCGCCGGCAGCCACAGCGGCTTCCAGTACTACTTTTGCTGCTGCGATGGTGCAGTTTTTTGCCCGGGGATGGGGGCTGATAATAATGGCATTGCGGGTTTTCAGGCAAATCAGCGCCTTGAATATAGCGGTGGAGGTAGGATTGGTTGTGGGAATTACGGCCGCAACCACACCGATGGGCTCGGCAATTTTCTGAATGCCGAAAGCGGTATCTTCTTCAATAACGCCGCAGGTTTTGGTATTTTTGTATGCATTGTAGATGTATTCTGCAGCATAGTGGTTTTTGATAACTTTGTCTTCCACAACGCCCATACCGGTTTCTGCGACTGCCTGCTTCGCCAGAGGGATTCGCATCTTATTGGCAGCGGTGGCTGCAGCAAGAAAAATCTTGTCAACCTGTTCCTGAGTGTAGGAAGCAAACTGCATCTGTGCCTGACGGCAGCGATTCAGGGCCTGCGTCAGTTCCTGAGAAGTTGTTACGGATGTGTAGTGTAATTCCATATTCATCAACCTTTCCGTATGATATAATCGGTAACTAAATACCGATAAATAGCTATCGATATAATAGCACCTATTTCAAAAAAAATCAATACGGAATTTCATTATCACCCAAAGTAATATACAAAATCGTCGAAATACACAAATTTGATCTTATAATAAAACGAGATCTATTCATCATGCTATATAAATGATGTGCCATACTTGTTCGTGAAGAGTTCAGTTGCCTTGAATTTCACATGAACAGGGACACGATCAACTGGATTCTGAAAAACTGAATACAGGAGGTCGAACATGGAGCATTTACCAAAGAAAATCCATCACAGCGGCATCAGCTATACGCTGGTGGGAGACTACTACATCCCCAATCTGAAGCTGTCGGAGGAAAGCCGCCCCATTGGGCGTTGGGGGCGGATGCACAAGGTGTTTCTGCAAGAACACCGCCCCGGCCAGTACAATGAACTGCTTCTGTCGGAAAAACTCTGGACGTATCTTGCCGATCTGAACGTGCAGGCCGATGACCGGCTGGCGTGTATCATCTCGCAGATGCAGGCTGCGGAGGGCGTCAATGAGGAACTGAAAGCCTGTGACCAGCTTGCTTGGGTTGGAGCCATGAACAGCATCCGCAGCCGGGCAGAGGAAATCATCCGGTCTGAGATGATTTATGTTTAAGGAGG
>CALXDU010000099.1 GCA_944387145.1 uncultured Oscillospiraceae bacterium
CCCTGCCAAAGCAGAGACCATCTCCAACAAAATATTCTTTTGTTTTTTCACTGTCTACTTGACAGGGGGCACCTCACGTTTTCCCCGGGGATTGTCTGGTTATTTCATCAGTTTGCACACCAGCTCGGTGTAGGCAGCAGGATCTTCCAAGGGAAGCTCTGCCATCAGCTGGGCCTGGTACATCAGCAGCTGGGCATAGTCCTTGGCCTTGATGGGGTCTTCCGTCATGGCTTTCTGCATAGCCTTTACCGCATCATGGTCGGCATTCAGTTCCAAAATCCGGCCCACCGGGAAAGCAAACTCCGGGTTCACCCGCTTCATATACTTTTCCATCTCGAAGCTCATGCCTGCATCGGGGACCATGCACACCGGGAAGCTGCCCAGGTTGGAAGACAACCGGACTTCCTTCACCTGTTCGCCCAGAGATTCCTTGACAAAGGTCAGCAGGCCCTTCATTTCCTCTGCCTTTTCCTGAGCCTGTTTCTTCTCTTCCTCAGTCTGCAGGCCCAGATCCTCGCTGGAAGCGTTGCAGAAGGACTTTTCCTGATAGCTTGCCAGGGTCTGGGGGATGAACTCGTCCACATCCTCGGTAAACAGCAGCACGTCATAACCCTTCTTGTCCAGGGTCTCCACCTGAGGCAGTTTGGCAAGGCGTTCCTTGTTTTCGCCGGGCACGAAGTAAATCTTCTCCTGGCCCTCTGCCATAGCGTCCACATACTCCTTCAGGGTAATCAGCTTGCCCTGCTTGTGGGAGTAGAACAGCAACAGATCCTGGCAGGCGTCTTTGTGAGCGCCGTAGTCGGAAACGGTGCCGTATTTCAGCTGACGGCCAAAGGCGGCGTAAAACTTCTCATAATTTTCCCGATCATTGTCCAGCATGGACTTCAGTTCGGACTTGATCTTCTTTTCAATGTTGCGGGCAATGATGGTCAGCTGGCGGTTATGCTGCAGCATTTCCCGGCTGATGTTCAGGCTCAAATCCTGGCTGTCCACCACGCCCCGGACGAAACGGAAGTGCTCCGGCAGCAGGTCTTCGCAGTTCTCCATAATCATCACACCGGAAGAATACAGCTGCAGGCCCCGCTTGAAGTCCTTGGTATAGAAGTCGTAAGGTGCCTTGCCGGGGATATACAGCAGAGCCTTGAAGGACACGCTGCCTTCGGCGCTGGAGTGGATAACCCGCAGGGGCTTGGTGTAGTCGAAGAATTTCTCCCGATAGAAGCTTTCGTATTCTTCATCGGATACATCCTTCTTGGCCCGCTGCCAGATGGGCACCATGGAGTTCAGGGTCTCCATCTCGGTGTAGGATTCATATTCCGGAGCCTTGTCTTCGCTTTCTTCTCCTTCTGCCTTCTCCACAGGACGGGACTTGGTTACCTCCATGCGGATGGGGTAGCGGATATAGTCGGAGTACTTGCGGACCAGAGAGCGGATTTCATACTCTTCCAGGTACTGGGAGTACTTTTCCTCCTCGGTATCGGCCTTCAGGGTCATGATAATGTCGGTACCGGGAGCATCCTTCTGGGCAGGCTCGATGGTGTAGCCGTCAGCGCCGTCGGAAACCCACTTCCAGGCGGTATCTTCGCCGTACTTCTTGGTAATCACGGTGATGGAAGAGGCCACCATAAAGGCAGAGTAGAAGCCCACGCCGAACTGACCGATGATGTCAATGTCCTCGTTCTTCTCCATGGCCTGCTTGAATCCCAGGGAGCCGGACTTGGCGATGGTGCCCAGGTTCTCTTCCAGTTCTTCCTTGGACATACCAATGCCGTTATCGGAAACCGTCAGGGTACCGTTTTCGGTGTCCCGGGTGATGGTAATGGCAAACTCGTCCCGGTTGATGCCCACCTTGTCATCGGTCAGAGCGGTGTAAGCCAGCTTGTCGATGGCATCGGAAGCGTTGGACAGGATTTCCCGGAGGAAGATCTCCCGGTGGGTATAGATAGAGTTAATCATCAGATCCAGCAGTCGCTGGGATTCTGCTTTGAATTGCTGCTTTTCCATAAATATCATTCACGTCCTCGTTTGAATTAGCACTCTAGGTGTCTGAGTGCTAATATTATAGCGCATCCAGTAAAAAAAGCAAGCACTTTGGAAAAAAGTTCTTTCTTTATTCATAATTTTATGGTAGGATTAGACTGTATTGGTATGCATATGCAGGGAATAGGCCTGCATGAATCGAAGTTTTGAAACACAATGAACAGAAAACAAGGAGTACGACATGATTACAGTTAGCAACCTCGGTATGCAGTTTGGCGGTCAGTGGCTGTTCCAGCATGTGGATCTGCAGTTCCTGCCCGGCAACTGCTACGGCATCATCGGCGCCAACGGTGCCGGCAAGTCCACCTTCCTGCGGATTCTCACCGGAGATCTGGACTCCACCACCGGCAGCATCACCATTGACCCGGACAAACGGGTATCCGTTCTGAAGCAGAACCAGAACGCCTACGACGAATACACCATCCTGGACACCGTCATCATGGGCAATCAGCACCTGTACGAAGTGATGAAGGAAAAGGACGCCATCTACGAAAAGCCCGATTTCTCCGATGAGGATGGTCTGCGGGCCGCTGATCTGGAAGCGGAATTTGCCGAACTGGGTGGCTGGGAGGCTGAATCCGACGCTTCCCGTCTGCTGCAGGGTCTGGGCATCGGCACCGAGCTGCACTACGACCTGATGGGCTCCACCGACCCCCGTCTGAAGGTGAAGGTACTGCTTGCCCAGGCACTGTTCGGCAACCCCGACATTGTTATGCTGGACGAGCCTACCAACAACCTGGACATCGAAGCCATCAACTGGCTGGAAGATTTCCTGCTGGACTTCCCCGGCATGGTCATCGCCGTGTCCCACGACCGTCACTTCCTGAATACCGTCTGCACCCACACCGTGGATATTGACTACGGCAAGATCAAGATGTACGTTGGTAACTACGACTTCTGGTACGAGTCTTCCCAGATGGTTCAGGCCATGATCCGCAACAAGAACAAGCGCAACCAGGAAAAGATCGAAGAACTGCGGCTGTTCATCCAGCGTTTCTCCGCCAACAAGGCCAAGGCCAAGCAGGCTACCGCCCGCCGCAAGCTTCTGGACAAGCTGACCGTGGAAGAAATGCCCTGCTCCACCCGGCGCTATCCCTTCGTTGGCTTCCAGCCCGAGCGGGAACTGGGCAAGGATGTGCTCACCGTTAAAGACGTATCCGTCACCGTGGACGGCGTGAAGCTGCTGGACAAGGTTTACTTCTCCGTAAACCGCACCGACAAAATCGCCTTCGTGGGTGAAAACGAGCTGGCCCAGACGGCATTGTTCCAGATTCTCATGGGCGAGCTGGAGCCGGACGAGGGCAGCATCAAGTGGGGCGTATCCACCAACCGCAGCTACCTGCCCAAGGACAACACGCCCTACTTTGAAGGAAACAAAATGGAGCTGGTGGACTGGCTGCGCCAGTATTCCGCCAAGAAAGACGATGTCTATCTCCGGGGCTTCCTGGGCCGGATGCTGTTCTCCGGCGAAGACGTGTTCAAGAGCGTGGATGTTCTCTCCGGCGGCGAAAAGGTCCGCTGCATGCTGTCGAAAATGATGCTCTCCGGTGCCAACGTGGTGCTGCTGGACCAGCCCACCAACCACCTGGATATGGAATCCATTCAGGCTGTGAACAAGGGTCTGGAAGCCTTCCCCGGCGTGGTGCTGCTGGCATCCCACGACCACGAAATGCTGACCTCCGTGTGTAACCGTGTCATCGCCTTCCAGCCCGACGGCACCATTGTGGACCGCTATGGCACTTACGACGATTACCTGAACTATCTGGCTGAGCAGAAAAACAAATAATCCGAAAGGTTTGCGAATATGGAAAGAATTCTGGATATAATCACCGGAAAAATGCAGAAGGCCTTTTCCGATGCAGGCTATGATCCCGCCTTCGGCCGGGTGACGGTTTCCAACCGCCCCGACCTGTGTGAATATCAGTGCAACGGCGCTCTGGCCGCTGCCAAGCAGTACAAGTGCGCCCCCATTCAGATTGCCAAGGCTGTGGCCGAGCAGCTGAATGCCAAGGACTACGACTTGGTGGAGGCAGTGATGCCCGGCTTCATTAACCTGAAGCTCAGCGGTCTGTTCCTGCAAAGCTACCTGGAGCAGATGCGCACCGCCGAAGGCTTCGGCATTGTCAAGCCCGGCACCGGCAAGACCGTTGTAGTGGACTACGGCGGCCCCAACGTTGCCAAGCCTCTGCACATCGGTCACCTGCGCTCTGCCATCATCGGCGAGAGCCTGAAGCGGCTGTACAAGTTCTTTGGCTACAACGCCATCGGCGACATTCACCTGGGCGACTGGGGTTTGCAGATGGGTCTGATTATTGCGGAGCTGAAGCGGCGGCAGCCGGAGCTTCCTTACTTCGACCCGGATTTCACCGGTGAGTATCCTGCCCAGGCTCCCTTCACCATTTCCGAGCTGGAGGAAATTTACCCCGCCGCCTCCGCCCGGAAGAAGGAAGATGAAGCCTTCGCTGAAGCCGCCCACACCGCCACCTTTGAACTGCAGCAGGGCCGCCGGGGCTACCGGGCGCTGTGGCAGCACATTATGAATGTTTCCGTGGCTGACCTGAAGAAAAACTACGAAAACCTCAACGTCTCCTTTGAAAGCTGGCTGGGCGAGTCCGATGCCGACCCCTATATCCCTCCCATGGTTGCAGACATGAAGGCCCGGGGGCTGGCTGTGGAGAGCGAAGGCGCCTGGGTCATTCCCGTGGCGGAGGAAACCGACAAGAAGGAAGTACCTCCCTGCATTCTGGTCAAGTCCGACGGCTCGGCCATCTACGCCACCACGGATCTGGCTACCATGGTCCAGCGGATGCAGGATTTTCACCCGGATAAGATTCTCTACGTCACTGACAAGCGCCAGAGCCTGCACTTTGAGCAGGTATTCCGGGCCGCCCGGAAGGCTGGCATTGTGCCGGAAAGCACGGTACTTGAGCACCTGGGCTTTGGCACCATGAACGGCAAGGACGGCAAACCCTTCAAGACCCGGGACGGCGGCGTGATGCGGCTGGAGCAGCTGGTCCAGGATATGACCGACTTTGTCCGTGGCAAAGTTGTGGAAAATCAGATTGTGGCTGCTGAGGAAGTGGAAGACACCACCCGGAAAATTGCCATGGCGGCACTAAAATACGGCGATCTGTCCAACCAGCCCACCAAGGATTATATCTTTGACCTGGACCGCTTCGCCGCTTTTGAAGGCAACACCGGCCCCTATATTCTCTACACCATTGTGCGAATCAAGTCCATTTTGTCCCGGTTCGGCAGCTGGGAGAGTTTGCCCATTCAGGCTCCTGCCAATCCTTACGCCAAGGATCTGATGCTGTCCATCACCAAGTTTGCGCCCGCCCTGGAAAGCGCACTGGCCAGCTCCTCCCCCAACCTGATCTGTGCCTATATCTACGATCTGGCTGGCTGTGTCAACAAATTCTACCATGAAACCCGGATTTTGGGTGAAGAGGATGAAGAAAAGAAAAACGGCTACATTGCCCTGATTGGCCTTGCCAAGCGGGTTTTGGAGCAGTGTATCGACCTTCTGGGCTTCTCCGCTCCGGAGAAGATGTAATCCCATGAAACAACGATTGACGGCACTCATCGTATCCGCATTGGCACTGGTTGTCCTGACAGTGGGGTTTTTGTTTTTGGAGCAGCACTGTGAGGCGCCGGTCCCTGTGCCTTCGGTTTCCAGCGGGTATTATGATGAAGAATTTATTCTGCATCTCACCGCCCCGAAAAACGGAAC
>CALXDU010000100.1 GCA_944387145.1 uncultured Oscillospiraceae bacterium
AGGGCGGGCCCTTCCTTGAACTCCTTGCTTACAGAAGGCGGGGTGTTACAGGCGGTCATAGAAACCAGCAGGGCCAGCATAGGGCCGCCGATAACCGTCCGTCCAAACCATGCGTCCTGCAGGGTCGTGCTTTGGTTTGCCAGTACGCCGATAATTGCGCACAGGACAATGGCCAGGGTTTTTCCCAATTTTACGCCGTTTTTTGTCTCGCTCATGGTATCTCCTCCAGTATTGATTCTCTTCTTTCAATAAAATATTATTTTATCGATTACTACTTGATTATAGCATACATTTTATGATAAAATCAACTAAAATAACTATTATTGTACGATAAGAATACATTATCAGGAGACCTACTATGCTGGATTCACGCATCGATACTTTTTTGCTTCTGTGCAAGGTAATGAACTTCCGAAAAACGGCGGACATCCTGGGGATCAGCCAGCCTGCGGTAACCCAGCAGATCCACCACCTGGAGACCCACTACGGAAAAAAGCTGTTCCAATACCAAAACCGCCGCCTGGAAAAAACAGAGGCTGCAGCGGTATTGGAGCAATATGCCCGTGCTGCCAAACAGCAGGAGCGGGACCTGCTGCAAAGCCTGGAGAATAGCCCGATTCACACGATTCGGGTAGGGGCAACCAAAACCATTGGTGACTATTATCTGAAAGACAATATCCGCCGCTATCTTCAGAATCCGGACCGGGCAATGACGCTGATTGTAGACAATACCAAGCGCCTGCTGTTTCTTTTGGAGGACAATCAGCTGGATTTCGCGGTGGTGGAAGGTTGTTTTGACAAGACCCGCTATGACAGCATCCTGCTTCACAGAGAACCGTTTGTGGGAATCTGCCGAAAGGATCACCCCTTTGCCGGACGGGAAGTCACCATTGAAGAATTGCTGCAGCAAACCATGATCCATCGGGAGGCCGGCTCCGGAACCCGGGCGATTTTGGAGCAGGAGCTGCTGGAATATAACGAATCCCTCCAACGTTTTCAGCGGCTCATATGTATCTCCAGCTTTCATATCATTCTGGACCTTGTAAAGCATGGCATTGGCGTTTCCTTTGTATACAACATTCTGGCCGATTCCGATCCGGATCTGGCCAAGTTTTCCATACAGGGAAAGCACGTTGTCCGGGAGTTCAACCTGATTGGGCTGAAGAATACGAATATCCGGGAAAAGATGCACATGTTCTTTGACACAACGCAGTGAAAACCGGCCTTCTATCCACAGCGCTGCGCAAAACCGCTCCTTGCTATATGGCGGATTTTGTGCTACCATGGAACCATCGCTGAAAGGAAATGAGGGGTAACCATGACAAACCCTTGGATACAAAAACGACGTCTGACCATGCAGAATGTGGATACCGACCACACAGACGACGTCCAGCGCTGCCTGGATGCCCTGGCGGCACAAGGTGTGGAAGCGGAGATACCCATCTCGGTGGTGCAGGCGTATTATGAAGTTTTGCGGCTGGAAACCTTTACGGTCACTGTCCTGAAAAAAGCGTGCCATTGGGAAGTGGTGCGGGCAGAGCCGGGGGATACGACGCTTGCCTGTTATGGCGCTGCGGTGGACTTGGGAAGTACCACTGTGGTGATGCGGCTGGTAGATTTTGCTTCCGGCAGCGTTCTGGCAGAGGATACGGTGCGCAACGGCCAGCGTGCCTATGGCGACGAAATCCTCAGCCGGATTTTCTACACCAAGGATAATCCCGAGCACCGCAAGGAACTCCAGACGGTCACTGTGGATACCCTGAATACCCTTGTGGATTCTGTCTGTGCCCAGGCGGGAATCCTTCCGGAGCAGATCTGTACCATGGTCATCAGCGGCAACACCACCATGATTCACTTCCTGTTGGGCCTGGATACCTTCTGCCTGTTCCATACCCCCTTCCGTCCGGTGGTGAAGCACCCGGGACTGGTGTGGGGCAGGAAATTGGGACTTCCCATTGGCGGGCCGGTTTACTGCTTCCCTTCCACCGCTAACTATCTGGGCGGGGACATCATCAGCGGACTGCTGGCTACCGGTCTGACCCAACGAGAGGAAACGTCCCTGTTTCTGGATATCGGCACCAACGGAGAAATGGTGCTGGGTAACCGGGAGTACCTCATCGGCGGCGCAGGTGCTGCCGGGCCTGCTCTGGAAGGGGATATCAGCAAAAGCGGCATGCGCGCCCGCCCTGGTGCGGTAGACTCGGTAACCATTGCAGATAACCAACTGACGACCACCACCATTGCAGGGGAGAAGCCAAAAGGCATCTGCGGTTCTGGTATTGTAGACTTGCTGGCCCAGATGCTGCTGGCGGGATGGATGAACCGGCAGGGTGTTTTGCAGCCGGAAAAATCCGAGCGAATCCGCTTCCTGGACGAGCAGTGGGCGGTTGTCTATGCAGACGAAACCGAAAGCGCCGATGGTCAGCCTCTGTACTTCACCCAGGAGGATATCCTCCAGTTTACGGAAACCAAGGCAGCGGCCCATACGATGGTGGCAGTGCTGCTGAATACTGCAGGGTTTGGTCTGGAAGATGTGGATCGGGTTTATCTGGCAGGCGCTTTCGGACGGCACCTGAACCTGGAATCCGCCATCACCATCGGCCTGTATCCGGATGCGCCCCGGGAAAAGTTCTGCAACGTGGGCAACAGCTCTTTGGAGGGTGCCTGCGACCTGCTCTGCGGACGGATTTCACCGGAGGAAGCAGACCGGGTGGCACGGGAGATTTATTATCTGGAATTTGCCATGCAGGAAACCTTTGTGGAAGAAATGCGGGCTGCCACTTTCTATCCCCATACCGACCTGGAAAACTATCCCACGGTAGCGGCGAAGCTTCCAAAATAAAAGGCAGATGTTGCGCCCACGGAAGAAAAGCTTCCGTGGGCAGTGCTGTAATGGCCCTGCGATGACAGGAAAGCCAGGCAAAACCAAAGTGGAAGATGTGACTTTATGGTCATAGAATGACTGTGAGAGAACCGAATAAAGGATGAATGTATCTTTTGCAGAAAACGGAAATCAAGGAGGAAAAGATATGCTTGAAATACTGGGAATTATCTTGTTTTGCTGGCTGTTTGTAAAAGCCCTGGGCTTGGCTGTACGACTTGCCTGGGGAGCGACCAAAATTGCCGCCTCTATTTTGTTTGCACTTGCAGTGCCTGTGCTGATTTTATGCCTGGTTTTTGCCGGGGGAATCCTGCTGATGATTCCCATTGCTATGGTGGGAGGAGCTTTGCTGTTGCTGAAAGCCTGCTTCTGAGACGAATGGTATAACATAGGCTGGGGGACTGCCCTTGACAACGAGGGCAATCAGGCGCATAATGTACGGTATAGAAATGCAACTTATGTTAAAGAAAGGGTAGTCCCATGTATAACGAGAGAACCTCCCTGGTAACCGGCTCCATTTGGAAATCCATGCTTCTGTTTGCTCTGCCGGTGCTGCTGGGGAACATTTTTCAGCAGTTTTATAACGCTTTTGATTCTTGGGTTGTGGGAAAATTCATTGGAGATACGGCGCTGGCTGCGGTGAGTTCGTCGGGAAGCCTGATCTTTATGCTGGTGGGATTCTTCAATGGCGTGGCCATGGGTGCCGGTGTGATTATTGCCCGGTATTTTGGTGCCCGGGATTACGATGCCATGAACAAGGCCATCCATACGGATGTGGCCTTCGGTTTGGTTTCCGGCGTGGTGCTGACGGTGGTGAGCGTCATTTTCACCCCCACCATTTTGCGCTGGATGGGAACGCCTGAAGAGGTTATGCCCCAGTCGGTCAGCTATTTCCGTTACTACTCCTGGGGTATTTTGTTCACAGTCATGTATAACATTTTTGTGGGCATCCTTCACGCTCTGGGAGACAGCCGCCATCCGCTGTATTACCTGATTTTCTCCACCATTGTCAATGTGGTGCTGGATCTGGTCTTTGTGGCAGGATTTCGCATGGGAGTTGGTTCTGCTGCCATGGCAACCACCATCTCCCAAGGCGTCAGCGCCCTGCTGTGCTGCATTCACATGATGCGGATTCAGGATGCGCCTTACCGGCTGAAGTGGCGGCAGGTGCGCTTTGACTGGAAAAGTCTGGTGGATATTATCCGCTTTGGTCTGCCCTCCGGAATCCAGAACTCGGTGATTGCCCTGGCCAATGTGGTGGTGCAGAGCAATATCAACTCCTTCGGAGCCGCCGCAATGGCAGGCTGCGGAGCCTATTCCAAACTGGAAGGGTTTGCCTTCCTGCCCATCACTTGCTTTGCCCAGGCATTGAGTACCTTTGTCGGACAGAACCTGGGTGCCCACCGCTATGACCGGGTAAAGAAGGGCGTAGGCTTCGGAATTGTCTGCTCGGTAATTATGGCGGAGCTGATTGGTATTGCGTCTTACATCTTTGCACCGCAGATGATTCGCTTTTTCAATTCCGCACCGGATGTGGTGGATTTTGGCACCCGGCATATGCGTACCATCTGCCTGTTCTACTGCCTGCTTGCCTTTTCCCACTGTATTGCGGGCATTATGCGGGGGGCCGGAAAGGTGTCCGTGCCCATGTTTACCATGCTTGCCTGCTGGTGCCTGATCCGGGTTTCCTACATTACCATTGCGGTACGATATGTACCTCAGCTGGAAACCGTGTCCAGAGCTTACCCGCTGACCTGGACCTGCAGCAGCATTGTATTCTTGATTTATTTCCTGAAAGCTGACTGGATTCATAATTTTGACCGTCTGGAAGCGAAGAAAGCTTAGGCTTCTTCTATACAGCCTGCACCTTAAATCTGCGCAGCGGATCGGGTGCAGGCTGTTTTGATTAACCAAACCCAACGCCTTCGCAGAGATTGCCTGCGAAGGCGTTTTCGCTCTTTCCCTGAAACAGAATTTGTGGTACAATGAGAAAAAAGATCCGGAGAATATGCCGGAGTACAGGGGGTAAGGATATGGAACTTTCGGAAATAACATCCCAGGCCCGTCAGGCAGCCCAGGAATTGCTGGCCCAGGCGAAGTTGGAGCCAGGAGATGTGTTCGTGGTAGGCTGTTCCAGCAGCGAGATTGTAGGCGGCAGAATTGGCAAGCATTCCAGCATGGAAGCGGCTGCTGCAGTATTGGAGGGAATTCTCCCGGTGCTGCGGGAGCAGGGGATTTTCTTGGCTGCCCAGTGCTGTGAGCACCTGAATCGGGCCATTGTGGTGGAACGCTCGGTTGCCCGTCAGCGGAATTTGCAGATCGTCTCCGCCATCCCCCAGCCTCATGCAGGAGGAAGCTGGGCCACCAACTGCTGGCGTACCTTCCAGGAGCCGGTATTGGTGGAGCAAATCCAGGCAGAGGCGGGAATGGATATTGGCGCTACCTTGATTGGAATGCACCTGCGACGGGTGGCGGTTCCCGTCCGCCTGTCCCTGGATCATATTGGGCAAGCAATTTTGATCTGTGCCCGTACCCGCCCGCCGCTGATCGGCGGTGCCCGGGCGGTATACAGTGAGGAGGAAAGAAGATGATTCCGAAACTGCAG
>CALXDU010000101.1 GCA_944387145.1 uncultured Oscillospiraceae bacterium
GGCACCGTTGATTCTCACTCCCTCCAGGGCAGAAACTTGCTCCACGAATTTTGTCAGCAGTTCCCGTTCCCGGCAGGTATCTTCCTTCCAGGTGGCGGCGCCGGCAGCGGCGGCAGCGGCAAAGCCCAAGATGGCAGGCATGGCTTCGGTTCCGCTGCGAAGACCGTTTTCCTGTCCGCCGCCCAGAATCAGCGGGGGGAAAGATTTCAGCCGGGGAGACAGATACAGCGCACCGGCACCCTTGGGGCCGTGGATTTTGTGGGAGGATACGGAAATCAAATCCGCGCCCAGGGTCTTGGCGCTGAAGGGAACCTTCAAAAATCCCTGCACCGCATCGGTGTGGAAAATGGCTTCCGGGCAGACCTTGTGGGTCAGCTTCGCCATGGCGCTGATGGGCATGACGGAACCGACCTCATTATTGACCATCATAATGGATACCAAAATGGTATCTTTGCGCAGGGCGGCTTTCAGATCTTCCAGGGTGATGCGGCCCAGAGAGTCCGGCTGCAAATAGGTGAGCTTATAGCCCTGGGCTTCCAGCTCCTTGGCGCAGTTGAGGATGGCATCGTGCTCGATGGCGGTGGTGATGATGTGCTTGCCCCGCTTGCCCAGCTTTTTTACGGTACCGTAAAATGCCCAGTTGTCTGCTTCGGTACCGCCGGAGGTGAAGAACACCCGATCCGGTTCGGCGCCCATGGCGGCAGCTAGCTGATGCCGGGCGGTGCGCAGATTCCGGGCAGATTCCAGGCCAAAGCCGTACAGGGCACTGGGATTGCCCCAGGTTTCGGTGAGGGCCTGGGTCATGGCAGCCACCGCTTCAGCACAGGGCTTGGTGGTGGCGGAGTTGTCTAAATAAATCATGGTTTTCTTCCTTTGTATTAAATATAGAGGCGCAGGTTACTTGCCTACGCAGAAGCGCTCAAAAATCCGGGCGGTGATATCTTCCCGCACGGTAGCGCCGGTGACTTCCCCTATGGCCTGCATGGCTTCTTCCACATCGGTGAGCACCGCATCGGGGGTAAGCCCCAGCTGCATGCCCTGCATACAGCGCAGCATGGCTTCATAGGCCCGGCGGCAGGCGTCGAACTGCCGGGCGTTGGTGAGAATGGAGCCG
Organism: uncultured Oscillospiraceae bacterium; assembly: GCA_944387145.1. GTDB lineage: Bacteria > Bacillota > Clostridia > Oscillospirales > Oscillospiraceae > Faecousia. Next base: position 1,115 of record CALXDU010000101.1, read on the forward strand.
TCACAGGGACTTTGACCTTCAAATAAAGTATCCACCATATCTGCCAGCTGATCCAGACCCTGCCCGGTTTTGGCGCAGATGGAAATCACAGCCAAAAATGGCAGATCTCCCGGAGCAACCTGAGAACCCAGGTCGGATTTGTTTACCAGGGCAATGGCGTTTTCGCATTCCAGGCACAGGTCAATGATATCCTGGTCTTCCTGGGTCAGGGGCTGGGAGCCGTCACAGACGAACAGCACCAAATCCGCATTTTCCACCGCCTCTTTGGAGCGCCGGATGCCCATGGCTTCCACCTGATCCCCGGTTTCCCGAATGCCGGCGGTGTCAATCAGCCGCAGGCGGGTGTGGCCCAGCATCACCGTTTCCTCCACTGTGTCCCGGGTGGTGCCGGGAATGTCGGTGACAATCACCCGGTCATACCCTGCCAGGGCGTTGAGCAGGCTGGATTTGCCTACGTTGGGCTTGCCCACAATGGCGGCAGCCACACCCTGGCGCAGAATCCGGCCCTGGCCGTAGGTTTGCAGCAGCGCATACAGCGCCTTGGCGTTTTTGCGCAGAAGGGCGCTGTAATTTTCCAGGGCAAAATCCTCAATATCCTCATCGGGATAGTCCAGCACCGCATGGAAATGGCTGCACAGGTTGGTCAGGTCATCATAAATGGGAGCCAGCTTCTTCTGCAATACACCGCCTACCTGTCCGGCGGCATTGGCGGCAGCGTCGGCAGTGTCTGCTTCAATCAAATCAATTACCGCTTCCGCCTGGGTCAGATCCAGCTTGCCGTTGAGAAAGGCTCGTTTGGTAAATTCGCCCCGGCGGGCAGGCTTGGCACCGGCCAAATACAGCGATTCCAGTGCTGCTGCCAGCACGGCAGGGGAGCCGTGGCAGTGAAATTCCACCGTATCTTCTCCCGTATAACTGTGAGGCCCCCGGCTGACCACGGCCATGCACTGATCTATGGTACGGCCCTGCTTGTCATGCAGAGCACCCAGCATCAGCTTCCGGTCGGGAATCTCGGCTAAGGTTTTCCTGGACTGCAGGGAAAATACCCGGTCGCAAACGGCAATGCAGTCATCTCCCGTCAGACGGACGATGCCGATGGCGCTGACCTGGCTGCCGGTGGAGACTGCGGCGATGGTATGGGACATGGAAAAGACTCCTTTATACTCAGTTTACCCTTCCAGAAAATCCAGCGGATCTCCCGGAGCTGCGATGAAGTGCATCATCATATATGCGCACATCACGGCTACATTTTCTTCTTTTAAAATCCGGCGGCATTCCGCCCGATCGGCCAGAACCACCTGAATTTCCTCGGAAGCTTCCTGGTGGGCATTGGTGGGTGTGCCGGAGCAGTAGCCGAATACCATGGAGCAGCTTTCGTCGGTCATGCCCACTGTGGTAAAGAAGGGACGGCTGTAGCTGCCGCTTTCTCTGGGCTGAAAAGACAGGCCGGTTTCCTCATACATTTCCCGGATGCCGGCGCTGAGCATATCCTCTCCATCCTCAATCAAACCGGCAGGAAATTCATACACATACCCGCCCAAGGGAAAACGGTACTGGCGAATCAGCACCAGCTTGTCTTTCCTGGGGCCGTAGATGCCGTACAGAATGACTCCGTCGGGGGTATTTTTGCCGGTGACGGCTTTCAGGTGGGCAATGTCCTTTGCCCGGGATGCCACATAATAAGGAGAAACCCGTCCGTCCCGGTGTTCGGCCTCCAGCTGGTAGAAATTCAGATAGGGGGTATCGGTTTTCTTTTCAATCCGTCCAATCCGGCTCATGGTGCTCCCTCCAAAGATAATCTGGAAGAATTATACCATTTCCGTAATAAAAAAGCAAGAACTGGGCATAATTGCCCAGAGGTGAAGGAAATGACAGATGCGCAGATCCGCAAGCTGTTTGACGGTGCGGGGGATTTTATTGTCAGAGAACTGGACTGCGGTGAGTTTACCTTATATGCTTATGCCATTGACGGCCTGATTTCCGGAGCAGATATGTCCGAATACATTCTCAAGCCCATCTCAAATAACTTAAAAGGAAATTCCATGGAGCAGCTGTACCGCAATGCCCTCCGTGGCAGTATCTATAATAGTGTAGCGGCGGCCTGCGACAGTGTGGAAACTGTGACCATGAAGTTGGTCAACGGCTTTTGCGTGGTGCTGTTTCCGGGAGTCGGGGCCATTGCCTATGAAGTCAAAACTGGGGTCAGCCGAGGACCTTCCGCTCCGGAAGTGGAAAACACCATCAAAGGCCCCAAGGATGCCTTCGTGGAAACCATCCGCATCAACACCAGTCTTTTGCGCAGACACCTGCGGACGCCGGATCTGCGGCTGTACGCTACCACCGTTGGACGGCGCAGTCTTACCAATGTGGCGGTGATCTGGATTGAAGGCATTACCAACCCGGACTTGGTCAGACGGATGAAACAGCGGCTGGATACCATTGATATTGACGGCATGATCTCTCCGGCTTCTGTAGAAGAGTATATCACCGGCTCCCGGGCAACGGCTTTCCCGCTGCTGCAATATACCGAGCGGCCAGACCGGTTCTGCCAGGGACTGCTGGACGGAAGAGTGGGACTTATGGTGGACGGTCTGCCCCTGGCCTATCTGGCCCCGGCGGACCTGGGGTATCTGATGGAAAGCTCGGAAGACCGAAGCCGGGATTTCCTGACGGCCTCCTGTATCCGCTTTCTGCGGTATGCGGCATTGATTATCGGACTGCTGCTGCCAGGAATCTATATTGCCATGGTAAAATTCCATTTGGAGTGGATTCCCCAGGGCCTGTTGAATATTATTATGAACAACAAACAAGGCATACCCTTTACAACAGCGGCTGAGGTGCTGGGGCTGCTGATTGCCTATGAAATGCTGCAGGAGGCGGGTATCCATCTGCCACAGGCCATTGGTCAGTCTGTCTCCACCGTGGGTGGTATTCTGGTGGGTACTGCGGCGGTGGAAGCGGGGCTGCTTTCACCTATTGTGCTGATCGTGGTCAGTGTGGCAAGTATCTGCGGCTTTGTGCTGCCCAACCGGGACCTGGCAGAGGGAATCCGGGTGTGGCGGTTTGCACTGGGATGCATTGCAACCTTCTGCGGGATCTGGGGAGTAGCAGTGGGGACGGTAGTGCTGATCTACCATCTGGCAACGCTGAAATGCCTGGGAGTAAGATTCCTTACACCCTATCCCAGCGGCAGAGGATTGCTGCGCAGAAGACTGAAAAACCAGAAGGAAAGAGATCCAAATCTGAATCCTGTAGATAAGAAAAACCAACGCTGAAAAAATGTAAAATATTTGAAAAAAAGCTATTGACAAAAGGGAAAACCGGTGGTATACTACGCAAGCTGTCTGGCGAGGGCAACAAACCGAACGAAAGACAGCCAAGCACATAACGAAAAAGTTTGAAAGAACTCGAAAAAAGTTCTTGACAAACTTTAAAAGATGTGCTAAGATATAAAAGTTGCTCGAGCGAGCAATGGTAAGCGAAAAAGCTCAAAGAAATTTGAAAAAACTTGAAAAAGTCCTTGACAAATGAAACTGAGCGTGCTAAAATAAACAAGCTAACCGCGAGAGCGGGCAGCGAGTTCTGTACCTTGTAAATTGAATAACGCAAAGACGAACAAGAAACACCTTGGACAATTTATGGATTGTTTAAGCGTAAGCGAAAAAAACAGCCAACGAAAATTCTTGAGTAATAAATGCTAGTAGCAAATTATTCAGAAAACTGATTTTAGAGCTTCGGCTTTAAGATACAATTTTTTGAGAGTTTGATCCTGGCTCAGGACGAACGCTGGCGGCGTGCCTAACACATGCAAGTCGAACGGAAGTAAGAGCTTCGGTTTTTACTTTAGTGGCGAACGGGTGAGTAACGCGTGAGGAACCTGCCTTTCAGTGGGGGACAACAGTTGGAAACGACTGCTAATACCGCATGATACTTCTTGGAGGCATCTCCGGGAAGTCAAAGCTTTATGTGCTGAAAGATGGCCTCGCGTCTGATTAGCTGGTTGGTGGGGTAACGGCTCACCAAGGCGACGATCAGTAGCCGGTCTGAGAGGATGAACGGCCACATTGGGACTGAGATACGGCCC
>CALXDU010000102.1 GCA_944387145.1 uncultured Oscillospiraceae bacterium
TGTTCTTCCGGCCGGCAGCAGACCACTGGTCCACATTGTCAGCCATGGGGCTGGAAGGGGTAATGGGGTAGATGCCAGCGACCTCGGTAAAGGCGTAGCTGACGTGGGCGGCAGCAGTATTGCCGTCCATGGTTTTGAATTTTCTTGCCAAAACGAAATACCTCCTAAAGTATTCAATTTTTGTCGTGTATATCATAACACCTCCGAGGCACTTTGTAAAGCCATCAATCGACTCACTTAGAAAAAAATCACGCTTTTTATCCCCAATGCCAGGCAATGTCAGCCTGCTGCCCCAAAGCCTCCCATTTGTGTCAAAAAAAGGAAAATAGATTGCATTTTTCCATTGATGTGATAGAATGGACTGGATATATTGTAAGGAGCGAAGGTTATGATTTGCAGCGTGAAAACTCTGGGAATTTCCGGAATTCAGGGCAGTCTGGTGACGGCAGAGTGCTTTATTTCCAACGGTCTGCCCGGATTTGACATTGTGGGACTGCCGGATGCGGCAGTGAAGGAAGCCCGGGAACGGGTGCGGGCTGCAGCCAAAAGCAGCGGCTTGACCTTTCCTGTGAGCCGGATTACCGTGAATCTGGCCCCTGCCAGTCTGAAAAAGGCGGGCACCCACTATGATCTTCCCATTTTGCTGAGCATTCTGGCTGCTTCCGGCGCTGTGCGCCGTCCCAAATCCACAACCGCTTTTCTGGGAGAATTGAGTCTGGACGGGCGGATTCGTCCCATTTCCGGCGTGCTTCCCATGGCACTCGCTGCCAAACGGGAAGGGGTGCAGACCCTGTTTGTTCCAGCAGAAAACGCAGCAGAAGCCACCCTGGCCCGGGGGCCGGTGATTATCCCGGTGGAAACCCTGTCCCAGCTGGCGGAAGGGCTGAACGGGCAGACGATCCTTTCCCCCCAGCCTCTGTGGGAACCGGAGCCGGAAGACGTTTCCGGTCTGGATTTTAAGGATGTACTGGGTCAGGAGAACGTAAAGCGTGCCTTGGAGGTTGCCGCAGCCGGCAGTCACAATGTATTGCTCATCGGCCCTCCCGGTTCGGGAAAAAGCATGCTCAGCAAGCGGCTGCCTTCCATTTTGCCGGACATGACCTGGGAAGAATCTCTGGAAGTCAGCCAGATTTACTCCGTCATGGGACTTCTGGATGCCAAGCGTCCCCTGGTCACCCGCCGCCCCTTCCGGGCGCCCCACCACACCGTATCCAATGCCGGTCTTGCCGGCGGCGGCAGCAATCCCAAGCCGGGAGAAATCTCCATGGCCCACAAGGGCGTGCTGTTTCTGGACGAAATGCCGGAATTTCGCAAGGACACCCTGGATCTGATGCGCCAGCCTTTGGAAGATGGGAAGGTAACCATCTCCCGGATTTCCGGCGCAGTCACCTACCCGGCGGAATTTATGCTGGTATGCGCCATGAATCCCTGCAAATGCGGCTGGTACGGTGACCCCTCCGGTCGGTGCCGCTGCTCGGAGCAGGCGGTGCAGAGTTACCGCAGCCGGATTTCCGGCCCCATGCTGGATCGGATTGATATTGTGGTGGAAGTTCCTGCGGTACATTTTGAAGATCTGCGCAGCCGGACGGAAGCGGAACCCTCTGCTTCTGTAAAACAGCGGGTCAATGCCGCCCGGGAAATTCAGAACCGCCGTTTCGGCAGCGGCGGTATGTGCAACGCCCGGATGGGCCCCAACGAAATGCGCCTGTTCTGCACTTTGGGGGAAGAAAGCGCCATGCTGATGAAAAATGCCTTTGATGCCATGGGCCTGACTGCCAGAAGCTATGACCGGATCTTAAAGGTAGCCCGCACCGTGGCCGATCTGGACGGAAGCGAAGAAATTCAGCCCCAGCACATCGCCGAGGCCATCCAGTACCGGGCCGTTAATCTGGGCAACCGGTGAACAAAGAAAATTAATTAAATGAGGTATATAGAATGAATGAAATTTTCCTGCTGAAACTGGGCGAAATCGTCCTGAAGGGTGCCAACAAGCGTCAGTTTGAGTCCCGTCTGCGTCAGAATGTGCGCCGCCGGATGAAACCCTACGGCAACTTCGATGTGTACATTCTCCAGTCCACCGTCTATGTGGAACCCCAGGATGAGAATGCCGATGTGGACGGTGCCTGGGAAGCCTGCCGGGCCATTTTCGGTGTGGTCAGCCTGTGCCGGTGCCGCCCCTGTGAAAAGAATGTGGACGCCATCTACGAAGCGGTGGAAAACTATCTGGGCGAGGATCTGGACTGTGCCGAATCTTTTAAGGTGGAGTCCAAGCGCTCCGACAAGCAGTTCCCCCTGACCTCCATCCAGCTGTCCCAGGAAATCGGCGGTCGTCTGGCGGAAGCCCATCCCAGCTGCCGGGTAGATGTCCATCATCCGGCTTATACCGTATTTGTAGAAGTCCGGGACTTTGCCGCCTACGTTCACGGACCAGCGCAGCCCGGTGCCGGCGGTTTGCCCACCGGCGTGGGTGGACGGGCCATGGTGCTGCTCTCCGGCGGCATCGATTCTCCGGTGGCTGCCTACATGATCGCCAAGCGGGGCGTGGAAATTGAAGCGGTTCACTTCTTCTCCTACCCCTACACCTCCCAGCTGGCAAAGGGTAAGGTAGTGGAACTGGCCCGGCTGGTGACCCGGTACTGCGGCAAGATGACTGTCAACGTGGTATCCTTTACGGAAATTCAGGAAGCCATACGGGACAACTGCCCGGAAGAGTTCTTCACCCTGATTATGCGCCGGTTTATGATGGAAATCTCCCAGCGGATTGCCCAGGGAGATGGCTGCGGCGCTTTGATTACCGGCGAAAACCTGGGACAGGTGGCCTCTCAGACCATGGAAGCCATGGCCGTCACCGGTGCAGTGGTGGACATTCCCATTTTCATGCCCCTGGTCGGCATGGACAAGGAAGAAATTGTGACCATCGCCCGGAAAATCGGCACTCTGGAAACCTCCATCCTGCCCTATGAGGATTGCTGCACCGTATTTACCCCCAAGCATCCCAAGACCAAGCCCACCCTGGGTCAGGTTATCCATGCAGAAAAGGCTCTGGATCGTCAGGCACTGATTGAAAACGCCCTGAACAGCATTGAGAAAATCAAGGTAAGTTACCATGACGACTCTTTGCTGTAAAGTTTTGGACACCCTGCAGGGCAAAACCCTGGTCAGTGCGGAAAGTCTCACCGGCGGCGGCATCGGCCACGCCCTTACCGCCATTGCCGGCAGCTCCGCAGTGTACAAAGGCGGCATCATTAGCTATACCAACTGGGTAAAGCAGCACGCTTTGGGAGTTCCAGCAGAAACATTGGCAGAATTTGGCGCCGTCTCCGCTCCGGTTGCCCAGGCCATGGCGGCAGGAGTTCGGCAGCGACTTGAGGCGGATGTTGCCGTCTCCGTTACCGGCCTGGCAGGCCCTGGCGGGGATGAATTCGGAAATCCGGTGGGCACGGTTTTCATCGGGTATCAGGATGCGGCCTGTTCCGATGTCCGGCATTGTCTGTTTCATGGCACCCGGGAGGAAATCCGCAATCAGACCATAGAAGCGGCATTGAACCTGATTCTGCAGCACAATCTCACTTCCACTCCCGGAAACACTCCCGATGCCTGAAAGGATCATTCTATGCGCAACGTGGTTATTTACCTGGCCATGAGTTTAGACGGATACCTCGCCGACAAGAATGGCGGCGTGGACTGGCTTGGCGGGGACGGCAGTGACCCTTCCGCAGCTGGAAGCTATCCGGCGTTTTACGAAACCGTCGACACAGTGGTAATGGGCTGGAACACCTATCATCAGATCATCACAGAGCTCTCCCCCGGTGTCAATCCCTATCAGGGAAAGAAATGCTATGTTTTTACCCATAAAAAGCTGGATAACACCCCGGAATTTTCCTTTGTAAACAAGCCAGCCGCTGCATTCCTGGCAGAGCTGAAGCAGCAGCCCGGAAAGGATATCTGGATTTGCGGCGGTGCCAATCTGGTCCAGCAGCTGATTCGGGCCGACCAGGTCGATCAATACTGCATTTCCGTAATCCCCACGCTGCTGGGAGGCGGGATTGGGGTGTTTCCTCAGGACTGCAAGGAACGACCTTTAAAACTGGTTCGGACAGAATGCTACAATGGAATCACCGATCTGGTGTATGTACGCAGATAACGAAAAAACCGGAGCGCAGCTTTGCGCCCCGGTTTTTTAAGATAGGAAAAGAAAAATGAGCGTCCCTTGACTTACCGTCAAAGATACGCTCATTCTGGTGGGCGAGGCGGGACTTGAACCCGCACGTCCGCAGTGAACACTAGAACCTGAATCTAGCGAGTCTACCAATTCCACCACTCGCCCATATTTGCCTGCTGGGCTTTCGCTCAGCGCCCCAGTATAATAGCACAGCAGGCGAAATTTGTCAATTACTTTTTTTGCATTCCGCGAAAAAAATTAATCCTTATAATAAAGCATGCAATGGCAGTAGCCCTTGAACTCCGGATCGGCAATCTGCTCCCGGAACTCCTTACACATGCACTTGTTCTCCTCCGTCCGCTCCAGACGGCAGGGGCAGTAACCGCCGGTACGCTTCAGTCCGTCGCGAACGGTCTGCACAATTTCCTTATCCTCATTTAACCGAACTGCCATTTTGCGCCGCTTCCTTTCCATATTATAATATCCTTTGGGTAATAGAGCATCAGGCACCCGTCTGGTGCATGAAATCTGCATCAAACCAAACGGGTGCCTGCTGTGGCGGAGAGAGTGGGATTCGAACCCACGGTGGGTTGCCCCATCACCAGTTTTCAAGACTGGCTCCTTAAACCCCTCGGACATCTCTCCATGTGCTGTAGACTATAGCATTTTCCCCGGGAAAAGTCAAGACTTTCCGCTTTCCTCCGGCTCAGACGGGGAATCCCCCGGAAAAATCGCAAAAAATAGAAGAAATGATTATTGACTTTATATAGGGGGTGTGGTAGAATGATTCTACCTGTGAAAAAGGGCTTTTTTTCTGCGCTTTTTTCAGCCCCGGAGCGGTGATTGTAGTTGACCGCTTCCTAAATTCTTTTTCTAGCCGGGGTGATACAGGGAGGCAATATTTAAGGAGGTGCCGTAATGCGCGTTAAAGTCACTTTGAGATGCTCTGAGTGCAAGCAGAGAAACTACAACACCATGAAGAACAAGAAGAACGACCCCGACCGTCTCGA
>CALXDU010000103.1 GCA_944387145.1 uncultured Oscillospiraceae bacterium
TTAACATAGCAGGTCCATCGTATAAAAACAGATGTCATTCTACTTACAGGATGAATCCTTCACAAACCAGTCCTGAATAATATCCTCATGGGTGATGGCAATTTCAATTTGGGAGAGTTCTTCTTTTGAGAAAAAACGCAATTCCCGAGATTCGGCACTGATGCGCAGCGCAGGCTCCTGCGGAAAGTCCAATGCATACACCACAATAACCATACGCCAGACGCTTCCGTCCTGGTATGCGGCGATCCGTCCGGGATCGTCATAAACCGCCAGCTTCCGGAAATCTTCCTTCGGAATCCGCAGTCCCAGTTCCTCATACACTTCCCGCACAAGAGCTTCCCGGCCGGTTTCGTATTTTTTGCATCCGCCACCAACCAGTCCCCAGGTATTGGAATCCCGCCGCCGTTCCAGCAAAAGCTTTCCTTGGCAAGTTAAAATCACGTTGGCTCCCAAGTGGGCAGGCATGGTTGTTTTCGGAGCGTCCTTCGGATCTCCACGGTAGAAGGTGACAATCGGCATGACTTTTCCTCCCATCCAAAAAGGTTATTGTTTCATTATACACCAATTTTATCCAATTTTCTACTTTAAAATTCCTTTGGCACCGGCTTGGTCACACCGGTTCGCCGAAAACGGCTTAAACCGCCAGCCATGTGTTCCTCGGGATTTTGGGCAAATCTTCCGCGGCGAATGATATCTTCTCCAAATTTATCCCGCAGCGCATCCACCGCTTCGTCCAATCGCAGCTTGCGCTCATACTGCTGCGGAGATAATCCCGAAAGGAAGTCAAATTGCTGATAAGGCTCGCTGCTCAACCGGGTTACCTGCACGCCCAGCTGCCGCAAAGGGGTTACGCCGTCCCACAACTCCCGAAATAACTCGCAAGCTGCATCAAACAGCTGCGTAGTAATATTGGTTGCTCCGGAAAGAATCATTTGGTGGGATGCCTGCTGAAAATCACTGGTACGCAAGTGAATGCTGACACAACTGCCGCATTTTCCATCCCGGCGCAGACGCATACCCACCGTTTCGCAAAGGCCCAAAAACACCTTTTGGGCCTCTTCCTCCGTAACCACATCCCAGGCAGTTGTTGTAGAATTTCCATACCCCTTATTCTCCGCCGGTTCCGGAATAACAGCATCGGCATTTCGTCCGTTGGCAAAATGCCAAATGGTTTCCCCGTGTTTGCCAAGCCGCTTTTTCAGAACTTTCTCGTCTGCCTGCGCCAGATCTCCGATGGTGTAAATTCCCATTCTATTCAGCTTTCTCTGGGTCGCGCCGCCTACTAAAAACAACTCCCGTACCGGCAGAGGCCAAAATTTTGCTTCCAGTTCCTCTGGATAAAGGGTGTGCACCTTGTTGGGTTTTTCAAAATCTCCTGCCATCTTGGCCAGCAGCTTGTTGGAAGAAATTCCTACATTTACAGTAAATCCCAGTTCCTCATAAATTCGGCAGCGCATTTGCTCTGCCGCTAACCTCGGCGCTCCCCACAGCCGCTGGGTACCGGTCATATCCACCCAGGCTTCATCAATGGAGTACTGTTCCACAACTGGAGAAAATTCCCGCAGCATAGCCATAAATTGCCGGGATGCCTGAACATATAGCTCATAGTCCGGAGGGATTACTTTTAGGTCAGGGCACTTCTCCAACGCCTGGAACAACGGTTCGCCCGTATGAATTCCGTACTTCTTGGCCGGAGGGGATTTGGCAAGAATGATGCTTCGCCTGGATTCCTTATCTCCGGCGACTACAGATGGGACATCCCGAAGGTCTACATCTTCCCCCAAAACCTTGACCCGATAAGCCGCACTCCAACTCAAAAAAGCAGAATTGGCATCCACATGAAAAATCACCCGTTGGGCCATATCAGTACACCTTCCTCATCAGGCACCAGGTATGGCTTCGGATGGTGTATCTCAGTTCAAATAACCATTTTTTCCCCTGCACCGTTGCCCGGCACAGAAACACCTGGGCCTCAATTCCTACATACCGAATCTCCTTGCAGCTGATAATTTCCTCGATATCGATCCGCAGCAGCTGGTGTTCCCCGTCCTCCATTCTCAGGCGCAAAGGACGGATCTCTCCCCCGGCGCTGCACATAGAAATGACGTCCACCGGACACAATTCCATTCCCCACACCCCCGATTGTTTTTGTTTATTATAGCACGTTTGTTCGTATATGGCAAGCGGAATTTCCTGGTTGCAGGTTTCTGGCCAGTCTGATATAATGATATCATATCAAACAATTTCCTAAAAATAGAGGGCGACACTATGCTGAAATATCCCTGCCTGGTTCTGGACCATGACGATACTGTGGTTCAGAGTGAAAAAACCATTGGCTACCCTTTCTTCTGCACCATCTTAGAGGAATTCCGTCCAGGATGCAACGTAACACTGGAAGAATTTGCCCAGGACTGCTACAGTCTCGGTTTTGCCCAGATGTGTCGCCAGCGGTGGAATTTTTCCGAAGAGGAACTGGTGAAAGAGTATCTTGGCTGGAAAGAATATGTCCGAACGCACGTTCCCGCTGCATACCCTGGCATCGGAAACGTCATCCGGCGGCAAAAAGAAGCCGGAGGGCTTGTTTGTGTAGTCTCTCATTCCAGCGTAGACAATATCACCCGGGACTATGATGTACATTTTGGAATACAACCCGATGCAATTTATGGCTGGGATTATCCGGAAGAACTGCGCAAGCCGAATCCCTTCCCTTTGCAGGATATCATGAAGCGTTACCATCTTTCCCCAGAGGAGCTCTTGGTGGTAGATGATATGAAGCTTGCGTGGAACATGGCAAACCCACTGGGCGTAAAGGTAGCATTTGCCGGATGGGGACGGTTGGATTTTCCCGATCTGTACTCCGAAATGCGGAAAATCTGTGACTTTTCCTTTGATAAAGCAGAGGATCTGGAAGCATTTTTGTTCCCCTGAGTTTCCGATACGAATTTGTTGAATTTTCTTTACAAATATTCTATAAATCCCTTGACATACATGGTATAATGAGTACGATTCCAGCAGACGGAGGTGAGACATCTGGAAAAGGAAAGCGTTAAGGTTATGGCCCGGAACCGGGAAGCCTATCACGAATACTTTGTAGAAGAGGATTTCGAGGCAGGCATCGAGCTGTGCGGAACGGAGGTAAAATCCATTCGTCAGGGCACTTTGAACCTGAAAGACGCCTGGTGCGGCATTAAAAACGGCGAACTGATTCTAAACCAGATGCACATCTCCCCTTACGACCATGGCAATCGGTTCAACCCCGACCCTCGAAGACCTCGCAGGCTGCTGATGCATCGGCGAGAAATCATGCGGCTATTCGGAAAAGTGAAACAGGATGGGTATTCCTTGATTCCCCTGTCGGTTTACTTCAAAGGCAGCCGGGTAAAGGTCAAAGTTGGGCTGTGCAAAGGCAAAAAACTATACGACAAAAGACAGGCTGTGGCTGAGCGGGACGCCAAGCGTCAGATCGACCGGGCCATGAAGGAGAGATTCCGAGTATGAACCCTACTTTTAAAATTACCATGGAAAACGGCGGCGTAATCGAGGGTGAACTGTATCCCGATAAGGCCCCCCAGAGCGTTTACAATTTCATTGATCTGGCAAATCACAACTTTTATGACGGACTGATCTTCCATCGCGTCATCCCCGGCTTTATGATTCAGGGCGGCTGTCCCGAAGGTACCGGAATGGGCGGCCCCGGCTACTGCATCAAGGGTGAATTTTTCTTCAACGGCATCAAGAACGACCTGCGTCATAAGCGGGGCGTACTGAGCATGGCCAGAAGTCAGTCTCCCAACTCCGCCGGCTCTCAGTTCTTCATTATGCATGCTGACGCCAAGCATCTGGATGGCCAGTATGCTGCTTTCGGCAAGGTTACTTCCGGTATGGATGTGGTAGATGCTATTGCCAGCGTAAAAACCGGAATGGCTGACCGTCCCGTAGTGGAGCAGAAGATCGCTTCCATTACTGTGGACACCCATGGGGAAACCTATCCCGAACCCAACAAGCTGCCTGATCCTTACGGCAGATTCTAAGTTTTTTCGGGTATGGCAGAATCCTCTGCCATACCCTTCCCCAGCATTTTCTATCCGGGGCCGTACTGGTTTCGACGGGGGTAGTGAGGCTGGAATAGCGGGCCGTGGCGCCTGACCACGATAAAACGGGCATTCTTTAAAATTAACTGACAACAATACTGTTGCTCTGGCTGCCTAATTAGGCGCCCATCCGCCCCGGAAGGTCCACGAGCCGGGCTCGGGTGTGATCTGAGTGGAGCCCGTGCGTATGGTAAGCTTTGCCCATACCACGCATCATGAAGCTACCAATTTCCGTAGGGTGTTTGTTCCCGCCGGAATGAGGGAATGTAAATAACAAACTGCGCCCGGAGAAGTTCTTTCCAAGTTGCTTTCGGACAGGGGTTCGATTCCCCTCGGCTCCACCAAATCAATATAATCCGAACCTTTATCCAATCGGAGATGGGTTCGGGTTTATTGTTTTTATAGAAGAAGTTGAAGACTGGTAATAAAGAAACCGGGAGGACTGCCGATCATGGCAATCCTCCCGGTTCGTTTATGTAGAGGCTTTCGCCGCAGCTTCTTTTTTCTCTTTCCATTCGGCAAATGCCCGCTTGCCCTCATCGCTTTCATAATACTTCTGAATCACCGGCAGCAGACTCCTTGCCAGAGACTCATATACAAACTCTGGAATCTCAGCGGAGTTAACATCATTCACATCATAGCAGTTCTTTTTCTTCATTCTATTCCTCCCTTCACGGCGCACAGGTGCGTTTTTATGGCGCGGATGAGTAAAGATATGCCCCTCAGCGTTTGCGTCTCTTGTGGAGCATATAATATCCGATTTTCGACCTTTATCCTGACAGATTTTCGCCTACCTCCTTCGGGCGGATCAGCTTTGCATTTGACGGGTAATTGAGCGTGATCAGCGCTGGCTTTCCAAGGCCCTGTTTCTTGCGGCAGATCAATCCGCTATATTCCAATTCTCGGAATATGCGCGTGACACACTGCCGACTTCGGTGCAGCTTCTTCTGTGCCTGTTCTACGGTGAAGTAGAGGCGGATTGTGCCGTCTGCCTCTATGAATCCGTTAACCTTTGAAATGCTGGCTCTGTCCAGCATAAGCGCATACAGCAC
>CALXDU010000104.1 GCA_944387145.1 uncultured Oscillospiraceae bacterium
ACCAACGTGCAGAAGATCGTCAAGGGCGCTGTCCTGCTGGGCGCTGTTACCGTTGACCTGCTGAGCAAGCGCAAGAAGAGCTAAAAATGAAGCAGTTCTTTGGCGGGGAAGTCACGGAGATTACCCTTCTGCTGCGGATGCTCTGCGGAGGTTACCTGGTATATCTGGCATGGGATCTGGGCCAAAGCGGCCTGGGTCCCGATGGAAATCCGGTATATCTTCTTGCTGCCGTAGTGTTCGCCCTGGTGGGCGGAGTTGTATTTGCCTTTTCTCTGAGACGGTGGCTGCGCCGGGACTACGTCTTTGTCAGCACCGAGCAGTCTGAGGACGAAGAGCAGGATGATGAGTAAACGGGATCTTCTATGAAATTTATGGAAGGAAGCAGATGTATGAGTGAAAATAACGCAACATGTCTGGGCCTGGAACTGGGCTCTACCCGCATCAAAGCGGTAGCCATCGATGGTAACCACGTTCCGGTATCCTCCGGTGACTACACCTGGAAGAGTACCTATGAAAACGGTGTCTGGACCTACTCCCTGGAGGAAGTGTGGAAGGGCCTGAAAGCCGCCATCTCCGGTGTTGAGAATCGGGAAGCGGTGAAGGCCATGGGCGTCTCCGCCATGATGCATGGTTACCTGGCTTTTGACAAGGACTGGAACCTGCTGGTGCCTTTCCGCACCTGGCAGAACACCATCACCGCTCAGGCTGCTGAGGAACTGACCGAGCTGTTCGGCTTCAATATCCCCCAGCGCTGGAGCATTGCCCACCTGTACCAGGCGGTGCTGAATGGTGAGCCCCACGTCAAGGATATCGCCCACTTTACCACCCTGGCAGGCTATGTCCACTACATGCTCACCGGCGTCAATGCCATTGGTGTGGGCGAAGCCTCCGGCATGTTCCCCATCGACAGCGAAACCAATGACTATGATGAGCAGATGCTGCAAAAGTTTGAAAAGCTCACCGAAAATCAGCCCTGGAACATCCGGGATCTGCTGCCCAAGGTTCTGGTCGCCGGTCAGCAGGCCGGCAGCCTGACAGAAGTGGGCGCAGCCAAGCTGGATCATCTGCTGAATGCAGGTATCCCCTTTGCTCCGGCTGAAGGCGATGCCGGTACCGGCATGACCGCTACCAACGCTGTTGCTCCCAGAACCGGCAACGTATCCGCCGGTACCTCCATCTTCTCCATGGTAGTTCTGGAGCATCCGCTGAAGAAGGTCTATCCGGAAATTGACCTGGTGACCACCCCAACCGGCAAGGCTGTCGCCATGGTGCACTGCAACAACTGCACCAACGACATGAACGCCTGGGTAGGTGTGCTGAAGGAAGTGGCAAACCTCTTCGGTGCAACTCCCTCCACCAACGATCTGTACACCAAGCTCTATCAGAAGAGCATGGAAGGCGATACGGACTGCGGCGGCGTGGTTACTTACAACTACATGGCCGGCGAAGGCGTAACCCACCTGGACGAAGGCCGTCCCATGGTGGTCAGAAAGCCGGAAAGCAAATTCTCCCTGGCAAACTTCCTGCGTTCTCAGCTCTACGCCACCATGGCTACCCTGAAGATCGGCATGGATATTCTGGCAGAGGAAGGCGTGGCCATCGACAGCCTGACCGGCCACGGCGGCCTGTTCAAGACTCCGGTGGTGGGTCAGAAGTATATGGCCGCCGCCTGCAATGCTCCCGTCACCTGCATGTCCACCGCCGGTGAAGGCGGCCCCTACGGCATGGCTCTGCTGGCAGCCTACATGGCAAACAAGGCAGAGGGAGAAACCCTGGAGCAGTATCTGAACACCCATGTCTTTGCCAATGCCGAAAGCGTCACTCTGGCGCCGGACAGCGTCGATGTGGAAGGTTTCAACGCCTATTTGACACAGTTTAAGAATGGTCTGGCAGCCCAGAAAGCTGCTGTGGAAACCATCTAAGGAGGAAATTCCCATGAATCAGTATAAATTTTGGTTTGTCGTCGGCTCCCAGTTCCTGTATGGTCCGGAAGTGCTGGAGATTGTGGCAGCCCGGGCTGCGGAGATGGCAGAAAAGCTGAGCAAGGTTCTGCCCTATCCTCTGGTCTATAAGGTCACCGCCAAGACCAACAAGGAAATCACCGATGTGGTCAAGGAAGCCAACTACGACGATTCCTGCGCCGGTATCATCACCTGGTGCCATACCTTCTCTCCCAGCAAGATGTGGATCAACGGCCTGGCAAATCTGCAAAAGCCCTGGTGCCACTTCGCTACCCAGTACAACAAGGAGATTCCCAACGAGGAAATCGACATGGACTTCATGAACCTGAACCAGGCCGCCCATGGCGACCGGGAGCACGGCTTCATCGGTGCCCGCCTGAGAGCACCCCGGAAGATCATTGCCGGCTACTGGGAAAATGAAGATGTGCAGAAGCGCATCGGCAGCTGGATGAAGGCCGCTGTGGGCGTTGCCGTCTCCAAGAACATGAAGGTCATGCGTTTCGGCGACAACATGCGCGAAGTCGCCGTTACCGAAGGCGATAAGGTTGAAGTTCAGACCAAGCTGGGCTGGCAGGTGAACACCTGGGCCGTGGGCGATCTGGTCAAGGTGATGAACGAAGTTACCGAGGAAGAGATTGACGCTCTGGTAGCTGTCTACACTGCTAACTACGACGTGGCCACCGACAATATGGCAGCCATCCGCTACCAGGCCAAGGAAGAAATCGCCATGAAGAAGATGCTGGATGCAGAAGGATGCAAGGCATTCTCCAACACCTTCCAGGATCTGTATGGCATGGAGCAGCTGCCGGGTCTTGCTTCCCAGCATCTGATGGCCCAGGGCTACGGCTACGGCGGCGAGGGTGACTGGAAGGTTTCCGCCATGACCGCCATTATGAAGGCCATGGGCGAAAACGGCAACGGCGCTTCCGCCTTCATGGAAGACTATACTTACCACCTGGTGGAAGGCCAGGAGTACAGTCTGGGCGCTCATATGCTGGAGGTCTGCCCCAGCCTGGCAGCCGGCAAGCCCCGGATTGAGACCCACCACCTGGGCATCGGCATGAACGAGAAGGACCCTGCCCGTCTGGTATTCGAGGGCAAAGAGGGAGACGCCATTGTGGTCAGCCTGATCGACATGGGCGGCCGCCTGCGTCTGATCTGCCAGGATATCCATTGCGTCAAGCCCATTCTGCCCATGCCCAACCTGCCTGTTGCCCGGGTTATGTGGCAGGCTGAGCCCAACCTGACCACCGGCGTGGAGTGCTGGATTACTGCCGGCGGTGCCCACCACACCGTGCTCAGCTACGACGTGACCGCAGAGCAGATGCACGATTGGGCCCGGATGATGGACATTGAGTTTGTCCACATCACCAAAGACACCACCCCGGAGAAGCTGGAGCAGGAACTGTTCCTGAACGATCTGGCCTGGAAGCTGAAGTAAAAACAAAGCCCGGCAGGGGAGGGGAGCGTCCCTGCCCTGCCGGGTTACATTGATTAAAGGAGAAACCGTATGCTGGAAGAACTGAAGAAAAAAGTCTGTGAAGCCAATCTGCTGCTGCCCAAATATGGCATGGTTACCTTCACCTGGGGCAATGTGTCCGAGGTGGACCGGGAAACCGGCCTGATGGTGATTAAGCCCAGCGGCGTGGAATATGACCATATGACCCCGGAGGACATGGTGGTGGTCAGCCTGGCCACCGGAGAAACTGTGGAAGGCAAATGGAAGCCCTCCTCTGATACCGAAACCCACATCGCCCTGTATAACGCTTTCCCGGCATTGGGCGGCATTGTTCACACCCACTCCCGCTGGGCTACCTCCTTTGCCCAGGCGGGAATGGATGTGATTGCCATGGGTACCACCCAGGGTGACTACTTCTATGGGGACATTCCCTGCACCCGGAAGATGACTCCGGAAGAAATTGCCAATGATTACGAGCGGGAAACCGGCAACGTGATCATTGAGACTTTCAAGACCCGCAATATTGACCCTGCCCAGATTCCTGCGGTACTGGTCAATTCTCACGGCCCCTTCGCCTGGGGCACTGACGCCATGAATGCGGTGCACAACGCTGTGGTGCTGGAAGAGGTTGCCTTCATGGATTACCACGCCATGAGCATGAACCCGGCAGTGGGACGGATGCAGCAGGAACTGCTGGATAAGCACTACCTGCGCAAGCACGGCAAAAACGCCTACTACGGCCAGGGCTAAGCCAGGAGGAGTTTTATGACAAGCAACGAAAAGAAGCAGCTGCAAATCACTGCCTGCAAAGTTCGGATGGGCGTCATTGAGGCAACCCATGGTGCCAAGGCGGGACATCCCGGCGGCAGTCTGTCCGCTGCGGACATGTTTACTTATCTGTACTTCAAGGAAATGAATATCGACCCCGCCAACCCCAAGTGGGCGGACCGGGACCGGTTTGTACTGTCCAAGGGCCACACCGCCCCGGGACTGTATGCGGCGCTGGCCAACCGGGGATTCTTCCCGGTGGAGGATCTGCCCACCCTGCGGCATATTGATTCCTACCTTCAGGGCCACCCCAACATGAACACCGTCCCCGGTGTGGATATGTCCACCGGCTCTCTGGGCCAGGGCATTTCCTGCGCCGTGGGCAT
>CALXDU010000105.1 GCA_944387145.1 uncultured Oscillospiraceae bacterium
GGGACAAATTCCACACTTGCAGCCTGAGCAGTGTTTTCAGCCAGGTACGTGCCCCGGCTGAAAACAGTTTGAACTTTTTTTGCCGCCAACGGCGGCAAACTCTGCGAGGCTTTTTTGACACATTGAAAGGCAGGGGCTTGGCCCCTGCCTTTCTTACTTATGAAAAATTGGCTGACGATTCTCAAAGGTGCAGACGTATCCAAAAATGTCCTTCAGAATCTGGGCAGCTTCCCGGGAATACTGTCCTACCCGGTCACAGCGATGGGAATCTGAGCCGATGGTAACGATTTCGCCGCCCAGCTCCCGGAAGCGACGGAAGTAATCCGCCGTGGGCAAAAAGCCGCCGCAGCGGTCTACGCCGCTGGTATTCATTTCCAATCCTTTTCCCTTGGCGGCCAGAATCCGCAGGATTTCGTCAATGATTTCCCGGTGCTCCTCATATGGCACAGGGCGGGGGGCAGGATGTCCGGCGGTTTTGCTGATGTAGGTCAGATGGGCCAGAACGTCAAAGTCCTGGTGAATCTGAACGCAGGCCAGAGTTTCTTCCAGATACCGCCGCTCTGCCTGCCAGACGGTTTTGCCTTCCCAGTAACCGGAAAAATAAACATCCAACTTGTCCACAAAGTGGATGGAGCCCAGTACAAAATCAAAGGGCCGCCGCTGCAAATCCAGCAAAAACTGATTCCGATTCTCTTGGGTCAGGCCAAACTCCATACCTCTGCGGATTTTCAGCCCCGGAACTTCCAGATTTTCATATTCTTCGTTGTATTTTGCGGTATCGAAGGCCATGGTGGGGATGTTTCCCAGGGGGTCATAGTCCACATGGTCGGTAAAACAAATTTCCTCCAATCCCGCGGCAGCGGCAGCAAGGGCCATATCTTTGCCGGTGTCGTGCCCGTCAAAGGATACCCGAGAGTGCATATGAAAGTCAAACATTCTCTATCTCCTCCCAAAATTGGCGGAACGCTGTAGGCAGCGCCGCCTGTGTGCGAATCTCTTCCGATGTAAACCACTGGAAATTTCCGGCAGTATCGGAAACTTCCAGATAAAGCCCTTTCATATCCCACTGGATGTGGGTAAAGATATGTTTTCGGGATACCTCCCGCAGTACCTGTCTGGGGTGCAGGCCCGATTGCTCCACCTGAGAAAGTGCCGCTTCCAGAGATAGGTGGCCTGCCACGTTGGGAAATTGCCACAACCCCGCCAGCAAGCCGGTCTGGGGCCGCTTTTCCAGGGCATACCGTCCGTCACAGCTGAGGATGAACACGGTACGGTTTTCCTGGCGTTTTTCCTTTTTGGGCGACTTCACCGGCAAACTTTCTGCAGTATTGTGCTGATATCCCAGGCAGAAGCTGCGGCAGGGACAGAGGCTGCATTCCGGCTTTCGGTTCGGGCCGCAGAGGGTAGCCCCCAGTTCCATCAACGCCTGGGTAAAATCCCCGGCGTTTTCCGGGTAAATGGCCGCCAGCCCTTCCCGAATCCGTGCCTTTGTAGCCGGCAGATCGATGGGGGCGGGATCATCCAGCAACCGGGAACACACCCGAAGCACATTCCCGTCAACAGCCGGTGTGGGCAGGTTGAAGGCAATGGAGCAAACAGCCCCGGCGGTGTATTCTCCGATTCCCGGCAATGCCAGCACCTGCTGGTAGGTCTGGGGAAAGACCCCGCCATAGTCCCGGACAATCACCTGAGCGGCTTTCTTCAGATTGCGTACCCGGCTGTAATATCCCAGCCCTTCCCAGAGCTTGTGCAAAACCTCGTCCGGACACTGGGCCAAAGCCCCCACATTGGGAAGCGTCTCCAAAAACCGGCTGTAATAGCCCTTCACGGCTTCCACCCGGGTCTGCTGAAGCATAATCTCCGAGAGCCAAATGGGGTACGGCTGCCGGGTTTGGCGCCAGGGAAGATCCCGATGCCCGGCTGCATACCAGGGCAGCAAAGCCTCCGGAAGTTTGTCTAAAATCTGCATCAAATCCACTGATTCACCCTTTCTAATTGCCATGATTGTACAATAGAACCGGATGCCCTGTCAAGGAGTCCCCGGGCCAAGAAAAAATTATTCTGAAAAATGAAAATTTTTGAAAAAAGTACTTGCAATTTTGAAAAAGGTGTGTTATTATACTTTGGCACTTGAGTGAAGTGCCTATGCGCCGATAGCTCAGTTGGATAGAGTGACTGACTACGAATCAGTAGGTCGGGGGTTCGAGTCCCTTTCGGCGTACCATAAGCTGCAGATACGAACCCTGCACATTGTGAGGAATGTATTTGCGCTGCAAGTGAAGATGCCACCCAGTCCTTAATTGGACTGGGTGGTATCATTGTTTAATAATTCTCGTACTAGAATGATGAATATACAAGATTGTAAGGAATTAACTTAATATACTGCAATCAGTTAGAGGGGTGCTTGTTTCCATGGGAACAAGCACCCCTTTGGCCATCCAAACATCAGATCACGTGTTTAGAATTTCACTCATCATCTGGTCCACCATAATTAGGCAACGGGGCACATGGAAGGGGCCCTTGAAGGTGGAACCCTTGCAGGCAGGCTGGGTGGGCTTGCCATCCCGGCGCAGGTAGCCGTACCACTCGCCGTACTCGTCAGCGAAATGGGACTTGCAGTAGTCCAGAATCTGATAGAAAATATTCAGGTACTTCTCGTCCTTTGTGTCGCGGTAGATCATCATGGAGGCGATCAGAGCCTCGTTATGGGGCCACCACAGTTTCATATCGTGCTCGTAAGCTTCGGGAGGATTGCCCAGGCAGTCCATGAAGTACAGAATGCCGCCAAACTCATCGTCCCAGCCCTTGGAGAAGGCCATGTCGAATACGTTGATAGCCTTTGCGTGGAGTTCCTTGTCGCCGATCTCGTTGGCGTAGTCCATCAGGAACCAGGAACACTCAATGTCGTGACCGGGGTTCACCATACGGCCCTCGGTGACATGTAGGCGGGGAGTGCCGTCCAGGCAGACACTTTCCAGCGTGCAGCCCAGCTCGGGCTTGACATGGTAGTTGAAGATGTCGGCAACGCACTCCCTGGCGCGCTCGTCGTACAGTTCCTTCATCTCGGGGTCGACACGCTTCATAACGCCGGTGACGTTCAGAATAATCATGGGGATACCCAGGGCACGGCCGGTACGGGTGGACTTGGGGCCCATGCCGGTGGGGTCTTCCATTCCGTGATTCAGATTCCAGTACATATCGTAGGCGCGGCGGGCACGGAGCAGATGCTCCCGTTCACCGGTAACACCGTAATACTCGGCGTTGGCAATGCAGTAGAAGGCCTCAGAGTAGCAGTAACGGCGCTGACGCAGAGGTGTACCGTCGGCTTCCACGGTGAAGTACAGACGGCCGTCAGCATCATGGTTGACGCAGTGCTCCTCCAGAAAATCAATGCAACTCTTGGAGAACTTCAGCCACTCCTCCTTTACACCGTAGATGTTGCACAGGTAGGCATAGGTCCAGCCACAGCGACCCTGCATCCAGACACTCTTGTCAGTGGAGTAGATCTGACCGGCTCGATCCAGACAGGTGTAGACACCACCATGCTCTTCGTCCATACCATTCTTCAGCCAGAAATCAGCAATGCCGCTAAGCTGGTTGCGGATCCATTGGCGCTCGGCCATAAATCTTTTGTAATCCATAAGTAAATCCTCCCAATTTTCACAACATATCTTTCACCAGGGACAGGGCATCCTCGTCAGCCACCAGGATGAAATCCGGGTGCAGCTGCAAAATGGAGCCGGGAGCCTGAGGCTTGATGGGACCGAAGAAGCAGTCCTTCACTGCCTGGGCCTTATTTTTGCCGTTGCAGACCAGCAGAACCCTTTTAGCCTTCATGATAGAGCCGATGCCCATGGTATAGGCATGGGTAGGAACATCCTCCCGTCTTTCGAAGAAGCGCTGGTTAGCATCGATAGTGGAATCGGCGAGCTTGACGTGGTTGGTACCGTTGACAAACTTGTCGCAGGGCTCATTAAAGCCGATGTGGCCATTGGGAACTAGTCCCAGCAGCTGCAAGTCAGTGCCGCTGAAGGCTTCGATAACTGCATCATAACGAGCGCACTCGGCCGCGGCATCGGGATTGGTACCGTCGGGAATATTGCAGTTTGCCTGATCGATATTCACATGGTCGAACAGGTTCGTGCGCATGAAGTAGGCATAGCTCTGATTGTGATCCTTGGTCAGGCCCACATACTCATCCAGGTTAACGGTCTTGACTTGGGAAAAGTCCAGTTCTCCAGACTCATATTTGGCGATCAGTTCCTTGTAAGTACCCACAGGGCTGGAACCGGTAGCCAGACCCAGAACACAGTCGGGTTTCAAATGAATCTGGGCCGCAATGATATTGGCTGCCTTACGGCTTACATCAGCATAATCCTTCGCGATAATTAATCTCATCATTCTAGTCCTCTACAAATTTTATTTTATGCATATCGGCTTAACTCAGCAACCACCCCTAAAAGTAGAATCTGTCCAATTTATAGGACACGAAATGTT
>CALXDU010000106.1 GCA_944387145.1 uncultured Oscillospiraceae bacterium
CTGCCGGCCATTGTGGCGGCAGGCCTGATGATGGGGTTGGTTCAGGCATTGGGCAAGGTCATTCCTTCCTTTGCAGGTTCTGACTGGTACGGCTTCCTGGATATGGTTTCTTCCACCGCCTTTGCCTACCTGCCGGTGCTGGTGGCCATCAGTTCCGCCCGGGTGTTTGGTGGCAACCTGTTCCTGGGCGGCGTTGTGGGTCTGGCCATGATCAATTCCAGCCTGATTAACGCCTGGTCCGTTGCCGGTATGGAATCCATTCCTTCCTGGCAGCTGCTGTTTTTCAATGTACCCCAGGTAGGCTACCAGGGCCATGTAATTCCGGTAATCATTGCCGTGTGGCTGATGTGCGGGATTGAAAAGCGGCTGCACAAGATTGTGCCGGAAATCATCGATTTGTTTGTAACGCCCCTGGTAACAGTACTGGCTACCGCATTTATTACCTTTACCGTCATCGGCCCCATTTTCTCCACTGCGGAAACTTACATTCTGTCCTTTGCCCAGTGGCTGGTAACGGTGGGCTACGGCGTTGGAGCTCTGGTGATGGGTGCGATTTATCCGCTGACGGTGGTCTGCGGCCTGCACCACATGTACAACGTCATTGAGGTGGGCATGCTCTCCGGCGCTGAGGGACTGAACATCTGGATGCCCATTGCCTCCGCTGCCAACTTTGCCCAGTGCGGCGCATGTCTGGCAGTGGCTGTGAAGACCCACCAGATGAAAACCCGTACCGTGGCGGTGCCTTCTGCACTGTCCGCTTCCCTGGGTATCACGGAGCCTGCCATTTTCGGTGTCAACTTCCGCTTTATGAAGCCCTTCATCTGCGGCATGATCGACGGTGCTGCCGGTGCCATGTTCGGTTCCATTGTGGGCCTGGGCGGCACCAGCTACGGCGTTACCGGTTTCCCTGGCTATCTGATTATCAATAAGCCCCTGCTGTACACCATTTTGCTGGCCATTTCCGGCGGCGTGGCATTCCTGCTGACCATGGTGGGCTGGAAGGACCCGGAAGCTGCGGAAAAGAAGCAGCAGAGCAAGGGTGCCTGACCGGCGCCCTTTTGTTTTGTGCAAAGAAAAGGAAAAAGCATGGTATGCACCTTGATTCTTCGGTGGGGATATGATACAATACGGGCAAGTTTATAAAACATGTAAGTGCCGATGCGCTTGTTTGGACACATCGGAGAATAGGGAATCCGGTTAGAATCCGGAACGGTACCCGCCGCTGTATGCGCGGAGGTGCTGTGCGTGACGAAAGTCGGTCATTGGGGATTACCCTGAGAAGGCTGCACAGACACCCTGGATGCGCAAGTCAGAAGACCTGCTTATGTGGTTATTTGTACCCTATGGTATCAGGGTGTGTTTGCACGGAAAAACGGCTGTGGCAATCTGTAACAAGGTTGCCCCGGCCGTTTTGATTTGCCCTGTCCCAGGTCCGGCGGCTGCCGTCATGGCAGCGTCATAAGTTGTCCGCTGAAAAACGGCAGACAATTTATAGATTTTATCAAAAGGACGGAAAAAACATGAAACGATCGCTGACAAATGTGTATTTTCTGATGGCGCTGGCCTGTCTGCTGCCTTTGCAGACACATGCCATGCACATTGGAGAAGGAATGCTGCCTGCCGGATGGAGCATTGCCTGGGGAGTGGTGTGCGCACCCTTCATTATCTATGGCTTTCTCAACATCCAAAAACGGATTCACGCCACACCAAAGGTCAAGATTTTGCTTGCCATGTGCGGCGCCTTTGCCTTTGTGCTGTCGGCACTGAAGATTCCTTCGGTTACCGGCTCCTGCAGCCATCCCACCGGTGTGGGCCTGGCGGCTATCCTCTTTGGACCGGGAATTACCTCGGTGCTGGGACTGATCGTACTGGTATTCCAGGCCCTGCTGCTGGCCCACGGCGGCATCACCACCCTGGGGGCCAATACCTTCTCCATGGCCATTGCCGGACCCGTTGTGTCCTGGCTGGTTTTCCGGGGACTGAAAAAGACCAACGTGTCCACCGCGGTATCCGTATTCTTTGCGGCAGCCCTGGGTGATCTGGCAACCTATGTGGTCACCTCCATTCAGCTGGGTGTTGTCTACGGCGGATTCGGGAAATTCCTGGCGGTATTCGCCCTGACCCAGGTGCCTCTGGCCATTGCGGAAGGACTGCTGACTGTGGTGATTTTCAACATTCTGGAAAAGTACAGCAAAAGCGAACTGAAAGAACTGGCTGTGGTGTAAGGAGGGTGCAGGTTATGAAATTGTGGCAGAAAAACCTTATTTTAATCGGATTGGTCATTTTGCTGGCGGTGATTCCCCTGGTGGTTTGCCAGGGCGCGGAGTTCGGCGGCGCCGACGGGGAAGCAGAAGGCGTCATCATGGAACTGGCGCCGGACTATGAACCGATTTTCTCTCCCATTCTGGAACCGGCCAGCGGAGAGATTGAATCGCTGCTGTTTGCCCTGCAGGCGGCCATCGGTTCCGGCATTGTGTTCTACTGCATCGGCTACATGATGGGCAAAAACAAGAAAGAAGGATAACAGTTACCATGGGTACGGATCGATACGCATATTGTTCCCGGCTGCGGCAGGTAGACCCGGTGGCCAAGACGGTGCTGAGCACCAGCGCCGGGGCAGTGTGCCTGCTGTGCGGCGGCCTGGCCCCGGGCCTGGGCACGCTGCTGGTTATGGGAATTCTGACCACGGTCTGGGGGAAGATTCCGGGCAGGGTATTTGTTCGGTTTCTGGGAATTCCCATCACCTTTTTGCTGCTGGGCTGCGTGACCATTGCGGTGGGAATCTATGACGGAAATACCGGCGGGGTTTGGGGCCTTTCCCTGGGAGATCAGGTGCTGGGGGTGACCCCGGCATCGGTGCACCAGGCGCTTTGCGTCATTGCCAAATCCCTGGGGGTCATTTCAGCGGTCTATTTTCTGACTCTGAACACCCCCATGACCGACCTGACCGGGGGATTGCGGCGGATGCATGTACCCATGCTGCTGATTGAACTGATGGATCTGATTTACCGGTTCATCTTTGTACTGACGGAGACGGCGGGAAAAATCCGCACCGCCCAGGATTCCCGGCTGGGATATCAGGGGGTTTTCCGCAGTCTGTCCTCTTTGGGGACCTTGAGTTCCATGGTATTTCTTCGGGCCTGGAAGAAGGCGGATAACGTATATGCAGCCCTGGAATCCCGGGGCTATACGGGAACGCTGCTGACGGTTTCCGAAGAATACCGGACGGGAAACCTATGTTATGGGCTGATCCCTCTGGTATGGGGGACGCAGATGCTGTGTTTGCTTTTGGAGGGGAAGGTATTTGGGTAAGTATGCCATCGAAACCAGGGATTTGGAATACCGGTACGAAGACGGGACAAAAGCCCTGGACGGCGTGAATTTCTGCGCTGAAGCCGGGAAGATTACCGGTATTTTAGGCGCCAATGGCGCGGGAAAGTCAACGCTGTTTCTGAATCTGAACGGCGTGCTGACCCCTGCTTCGGGACAGGTGATGCTGAACGGGGAAGCGGTGCGCTACAACCGGCAGGGGATTGCCCAGCTTCGCAAAGAAGTGGGTATCGTGTTCCAGGACCCGGACAATCAGCTGTTCTCCGCCGATGTCTACCGGGATATCTCCTTCGGCCCGGTGAATCTGGGGCTGTCTACCCAGGAGGTTCGCCGCCGGGTGGAATGGGCCATGGAGCAGACCGGGGTAACCCAGCTGCGGGACAAACCCACCCATGCCCTGTCCTACGGCCAGAAAAAGCGGGTGGCCATTGCCGGCGTGCT
Organism: uncultured Oscillospiraceae bacterium; assembly: GCA_944387145.1. Lineage (GTDB taxonomy): Bacteria > Bacillota > Clostridia > Oscillospirales > Oscillospiraceae > Faecousia. The sequence goes on from CALXDU010000106.1 coordinate 3,772, forward strand.
GGCCATGGAGCCGAAGGTTATCATTCTGGACGAACCCACCGCAGGACTGGACCCCCAGGGGGTCAGCAGCGTGATGCATCTGCTCAGCGACATCCGGGACCGGATGGGAATCAGCATTGTGATTGCCACCCACGATATGGATATGGTGCCGCTGTACTGTGACTATGCGTATCTGCTCAGCGAGGGCAAGGTCCAGGCCCAGGGAACTCCGGAGGAGCTGTTTGCCCGGCCGGAGATTCTCAGAGGGAACCATCTGCGCCTGCCCCGGATTGCCCACCTGATGGAGATTCTCCGGGAGGAGGACGGGCTGAGCACCCAGGCGGGGATTGCCACCATTGCCCAGGCCCGGAAGGAAATCAAGAACATGCTCCAGGAGCATTGAGCTGCAAAGCCCGCTTGTGTCGGTTACCGGACAAGCGGTTTTTTCTGCAGAAGAATAAAAAGCATAAAAAACCGGCGCCCGTCTCCAAAGAAGGAGAAAGACGCCGGTTTTTCCCGTTGCCGCAGCAGCCGCGGCCATTTGGCAGGGGCACTAGGACTTGAACCCAGAGCCTACGGTTTTGGAGACCGCCGCTCTACCAATTGAGCTATACCCCTATATACAGTATGTAAGAAAAGGCCAAAGCCTGGAAAATCTGGTGGGCCTTCAGGGATTCGAACCCGGGACGATCCGGTTATGAGCCGGAGGCTCTAACCAACTGAGCTAAAGGC
>CALXDU010000107.1 GCA_944387145.1 uncultured Oscillospiraceae bacterium
GCATGGACAGTGGAGTAGTCGAATTCCACGCCCTGACCGATGCGGATGGGGCCTGCGCCCAGCACCACGATCTTCTTCCGGTCGGTCAGCCGGGAAGCGTTCTCGCCGGTGTAGGAGGAGTAGAAGTAGGGGATATAAGCGCCGGTGTGGCAGGTATCCACCATCTTGAAGATGGGGAAGATGTTTTCTTTCTTACGCAGGTTGTAAACATCGATTTCATTCACGCCCCAGAGCTTGGCGATGTACTTATCGCTGAAGCCCATGGCCTTGGCGGCCTTGAAGGTCTCCAGATCCTGGGAAGCGGCAAGCTTGCGCTCCATTTCCACGATGTTGCGGATGGCCTCCAGGAAGTAGGCGGTAATCTGGGTGATCTTGAAAATCTCGTCCACGCTCACATCCCGGCGCAGCAGTTCGGCAATGGCGAAGAAGTTGTCGTCCCGGAAAACCTTGATATACTCCAGCAGCTCTTCGGTGGTCTTGCTGTCGAACTTGGGCAGATGGAAGTGGCAGGCGCCGATTTCCAGGGAGCGGACGGACTTGAGCAGGCACTCTTCCAGGTTGGAGCCGATGCCCATGACTTCGCCGGTGGCCTTCATCTGGGTGCCCAGAGTGTTGGGAGCGGTGGCGAACTTGTCGAAGGGGAATCGGGGCAGCTTGGCAATCACATAGTCCAGGCTGGGCTCGAAGGCGGCGTTGGTGTTGGCAATCTTGATGTCTTCCAGAGCCATGCCCACGGCGATCTTGGCAGTAACCCGGGCGATGGGATAGCCGGAAGCCTTGGAAGCCAGAGCGGAGGAGCGGGACACCCGGGGGTTGACCTCGATCAGGTAATACTCAGAGGAGTTGGGGTTCAGAGCAAACTGCACGTTGCAGCCGCCTTCGATCTTCAGTTCCCGGATGATCTTGATGGCGGAATCGTTGAGCATCTTCTGATCTTCCGGGCTCAGGGTCATGATGGGAGCCACAACCAGGCTGTCGCCGGTGTGCACGCCTACGGGATCGATATTCTCCATGCCGCAGATGGTGATGGCGTGGTCATTGCTGTCACGCATGACCTCGAACTCGATTTCCTTGTAGCCCTTGACGCTCTTCTCAATCAGAACCTGGTGCACAGGGGACAGACGGAAGGCGTTCAGACCGATTTCCACCAGTTCTTCTTCGTTGTAGGCAAAGCCGCCGCCGGTACCGCCCAGGGTGAAGGCGGGACGCAGAACCACGGGGTAGCCGATGCGCTTGGCAGCTTCCTTGGCTTCTTCGATGGAGTAGGTGATTTCAGAGGGGATAACCGGTTCGCCGATGGACTGGCACAGCTCTTTGAACAGCTCCCGGTCCTCAGCACGCTCGATGGACTCGCTGGAGGTACCCAGCAGCTTGACCCGGCACTCTTTCAGGATGCCCTTCTTTTCCAGCTGCATGGCCAGGTTCAGACCGGTCTGACCGCCGATGCCGGGGACGATGGCGTCAGGACGCTCGTAGCGGATAATCTTTGCCACATATTCCAGGGTCAGGGGCTCCATGTAGACCTTGTCAGCGATGACAGTGTCGGTCATGATGGTGGCGGGGTTGGAGTTGCACAGCACAACCTCGTAACCTTCTTCCTTCAGAGCCAGACAGGCCTGGGTACCGGCGTAGTCGAATTCCGCAGCCTGACCGATGACGATGGGGCCGGAGCCGATGATCAGAATCTTCTTGATATCCGTTCTCTTTGCCATAATGTGATATCCTCCTAAATTAGTCCTATATAGAAAAGTTTGGTTGACGAAAGTTATTTGGCCTTATAGACCAGTTTGCCATCACAGACGGTGGCCATACATTGTCCATTGACCTGCCAGCCGGTAAAGGGCGTGGCTTTTCCCTGAGACAGGAAGTCTTTCGGGTCGATGGCATAGCTTGCCTGCAGATCCCACACGGAGTAGTCGCAGCCAAGGCTCAGGCCGAAGCGCTTGCGGGGATTGATGCACAGCAGCTCCACCAGCCGGTCCATGGACAGGATTCCCGGCTTTACCAGGTAGGTGTAGAGAATGGGGAAGGCGGTTTCAATGCCCACCACTCCGAAGGCGCTCTTTTCCAGACCCTTGGCCTTTTCCTCGGCGCTGTGGGGAGCATGGTCGGTGGCGATCATGTCGATGGTGCCGTCCAGAATGCCCTGCACCAGAGCATCCCGGTCTTCTTTGCTGCGCAGGGGGGGATTCATTTTGAACCGGCCGTCCTCTTGCAGCATGCTGTCATCCATGACCAGGTAGTGGGGGCCGGTTTCACAGGTGACATCCAGTCCCTGGGCCTTGGCCTGGCGGATCAGTTCTACGCTTTCCTTGGTGGAGATGTGGCAGACGTGGTAGGAAACCCCGGTCTTTGCCACCAGCTCCAAGTCCCGGGCGATCTGTCCCCACTCGCTTTCGGAGCAGATGCCCCGGTGATTGTGGGCCTTGGCGTAGCTGCCGTCGTGAATGTAGCCGCCCCGGAGCAGGGAGTTGTCCTCGCAGTGGGCCACAATGAGCTTGCCCAGAGCCTTGGCCCGAAGCATGGCCTGCTCCATCATTTGCGCCGACTGCACACCCCGGCCATCGTCGGAGAAGCCTGCCACATAAGGTGCCATGGCCTCCAGATCAGCCAGAGTTTCCCCCTTTTCGCCTACGGTAATGGCGCCGTAGGGGTAAACGTGAATGCAGGCGGATTGTTCAATCAAATCCAGCTGCATCTTCAAATGCTCCAAACTGTCCGGAACCGGATTCAGATTGGGCATGGTGCATACCGCAGTGTAACCGCCCCGGGCGGATGCCAGACTTCCTGTTCCGATGGTTTCCTTGTATGAAAAACCCGGCTCTCGGAAATGCACATGCACATCACAAAAGCCGGGGAAAACCGCAAAACGGGGAGAATTGAAAACAGAAATGGCGGGGGAGGAAATGGAGGCACCAATGGTGTCCATGAAAGAACTGCCCAGGGAAGCGGAAATAACCGTTGCCTTGATCCGATCAGTCATAGTTGTCTCCTTTCGCTGAAATACCTAAAAAAATGTCCTGCCGAAGCGGCAAGACGGAGTGCGGCGAGCCGCTGAACCATATTTATCTTTGAGATTATAGCATGGCTTTCTGCACTTGTCAACCATAATGTGACATAGTTTTCAAAAACACCGGAAGGGCATTTCCCATGCTGCCGCTTCCTGGATTTCTACTATATATTATAAGGAAACCCGCCGGAAAATGCAAACGCAAATTCCGGCGGGAACTTATGATTTACACGTTGAACAGGAAGTTGACAATGTCGCCGTCTTTCATGACGTATTCCTTGCCTTCGCTGCGCACCAGGCCCTTGGCCTTGGCGGCGGCCATGGTGCCGCAGGCTTTCATATCCTCAAAGGCAATGACTTCGGCACGGATAAAGCCCCGCTCGAAATCGCTGTGGATCTTACCGGCGGCCTGGGGAGCCTTGGTGCCACGCTTGATGGTCCAGGCCCGGCACTCGTCGCTGCCGGCGGTGAGGAAGGAGATCAAACCCAGCAGGGCATAGGAGCTGCGAATCAGCCGGTCCAGGCCGCTTTCGGTTACGCCCAGTTCTTCCATGAACATGGCCTTTTCTTCCGGATCGTCCAGTTCGGCAATGTCGGCTTCCAGCTTGGCACAGATGGGCAGCAGCTGGCTGCCTTCGCTGTCAGCCAGACCCTTCAGGGCCATGTAGTGGCGGTTGCTTTCCGGCTCGTTGACTTCGTTTTCCGCCAGGTTGGCAACGTAGATGGTCTTCTTCAGAGTCAGCAGGTCAGAGGTGGCAATCAGGGCCATATCTTCGTCGCTGCCGTCAAAGGTGCGGGCCAGCTTGCCTTCGTTCAGGTGCTTCAGCAGCTGGGAAAATACCTCGGCTTCGTGGGCAAAGCGCTTGTCGCCGCTCTTGGCAGCCTTCTGGCACTTGTCAATCCGGCGCTCCACCATTTCGATGTCTGCCATCACCAGTTCCAGGTTGATGATGTCCACATCCCGCAGCGGATCGGTGCTGCCTTCCACATGGGTAACGTTGGCATCTTCAAAGCAGCGTACCACATGGACAATGGCGTCGGTGGTGCGGATGTTGCTCAGGAACTTGTTGCCCAGACCTTCACCCTTGGACGCGCCCTTGACCAGACCGGCGATGTCCACAAACTCAATCACAGCGGGGGTGAGCTTCTTGGGGTTGTGCAGCTGAGCCAGCCAGTCCAGCCGCTCATCCGGCACGCTGACCACGCCCACATTGGGGTCGATGGTGCAGAAGGCGTAGTTGTCCGCAGGCACACCTGCGTTGGTAATGGCATTGAACAGAGTGGATTTTCCCACATTGGGAAGTCCGACGATACCTAATTTCATATTCTCAAAAACTCCTTTATTTGCAACGGTTTTTTAATTTCAGGGATGTATTCCGCA
>CALXDU010000108.1 GCA_944387145.1 uncultured Oscillospiraceae bacterium
CCGGAATTTAGTCTTGCAAGACTTTTCCGTAACCGGAAGTAAATCGTGCAAACCGGAAGTTACTTTTGCAATCCACCGCTTTTTTATCTGTCTGGTCAAAAGACCTTGACAGAGTACTTGCTATGTGGTATATTTATAACGCAAAGAGCGAAATACACCACATTACAAGGAGGAATATCTGTATGAAGCACAAAATCAACTACCTGGGTTTGCTGTCTCTGCTGGCATTGATCGGCATTTTGGGCTTGGTAACAGAAAACAACGGACTGTTTGGCTTTTGGGGATTTGCCTATTATCTGCGATACTTCTGGGTAATACCGGATGAGTTCTTCCGGCTGAATGTGCAGAAGGCTGCCACGTTTGCTTTTATGGCGGAGATGATTTCTCTGGTTCCGTTTATGTTTGGGTGTACCTACTTGTATGGGGCCCAGCGGGCGGTGCCCATGGCCTTTGGACTGAGTTTCGGGGTTGTGATTCTGGCATTTACGTTGGCCCTTATGGTGCTGGAGTGGAAAGAGCAAAAAGGTGCCTGCAATGATTAAGAACCGTATCAAAGAGTACCGTGCAAAATATGACATGAAGCAGGAAGAATTGGCGAATCTCGTGGGAGTACGCAGGGAGACCATTGGAAACCTGGAAAAAGGTAAGTACAATCCCTCCCTGGTGCTGGCCTGGAACATCGCCAAGGTATTTAAGACCACCATTGAGGAAATTTTCACAGTGGAGCCCTGATTGTTTCCATCTGAGCCAGCTGTGGTGGTTGCAAAGCAGTTGTGCCCATGCTATACTGAGGATACCTTACAAAAAGGAGCAAAGGCAGTTATGTGCAGTCCGATCTGATGATTTGCCATAAAAATCCAGACGCTGAACAATAGCGTCCGGTTGCTGCGGGCAAAAATCAGAAAGGAACGGAAAAAGTGAAGAAAAATATCTATTTGATGTACGCCATTGGGCTTTTGCAGGGGATGGTTTTCTATGGCCCTATCGCCACACTGTACCGCCAGGCCCAAGGAGTTACGGTGTTTCAGATTACCTTGATTGAGAGCATTTCCCTGGCTCTGTGCATCGCTCTGGAAGTGCCCTGGGGTGTGGTGGCGGACAGAATTGGCTACCGGAAAACCATGATTTTCTGCTGTTCGCTGTATTTTGTATCGAAAATCCTGTTCTGGCAGGCAACGACTTTCTGGTGGTTTCTGGCGGAGCGGATTTTGCTCAGTGTGGTCATTGCCGGAATGTCCGGCGTGGACAGCAGCATTCTGTACCTGTCCTGCCAGGGACGCAGCAGCCAAAAGGTGTTCGGCATTTACAGCGGTATGGGGATGGCGGGACTGCTGATTGCGGCAGGGGTGTTTTCCCTGGTCGTCCGGGACAATTACCCGCTGGCAGCATGTTTGACGGTAATCAGCTATGCCCTGGCGGCAGTGCTGGCTCTGGGCCTGACGGAAGTGAAGCAGGAAACATCACCCCAGCATCACGGTCAGCTGCGCAAGGCGTTGCCGAAGGGCAGCCTGGTGCTGCTTTTGTTGGCGGCGGCCTTCCTGGCAGAGACCCACCAGACCATCACGGTTTTCCTCAATCAGCTGCAATATCAGCGCTGCGGCCTGGGGGAAGGGACCATAGGCTGGGCATATATCCTGGCTTCTATCCTGGGATTGGGGGGAATTTTCTCCGCTGGCGTCACAAAACGCACCGGAATCTTAGGCAGCTGCCTGCTCTTTTGCGGATTATCCATTGGGGCCTGCCTGGTGCTGGCGTGGACCCGGAGCGGAGCTGCTTCTGTGGGCAGTATTCTGCTGCTGCGGCTGTCCAACACCTTATTTCAGCCCTTCCAGGCCCAGATGCAGAACCGGCAGATTCAGACAGAAAACCGGGCAACGGCCCTGAGCGTCAATGCCATGCTGATGGACTGCGTTGCCGTGGGCAGCAATCTGGTCTTTGGTGCCTTGTCGGAATACTCCCTGACATCGGCCTTTGCCTTTGGCGGTATCCTCAGCGCAGCCGCGCTGCTTTTGCTGCTGGCCTGGTATCGAAAGACTGCAACAGAATAATGGGTTGTTTTGCCCTGCCGGAAAACGGCAGGGCAATTTTTGCTGAAAAGATAAGAAAAGAGGAAGCGGCGAACCGCTTCCTCTTTGGTTTTGGGATTACATCTCGAAGGGCTCCATGCTGAGGACGGGGTGGCCAACCTCAGACAGGTAGTTCAGCAGCTGTTCGGGATCTTCGGTGCAGATGGTTTCATCGGCGATCATGTCGGTGAAGTTCTCAACGCCGTACATCTCCAGAGCGGTCTTGTCCAGACGCTCACGCATCTGATCCTTCAGCATCTTGGGCATCCAGACGATACGGCCGGGGCCGCCTTCCGCAGCGATGAACTTGTGGGAAGCGATGAAGTGCTTGCCATGGCCCATGAAGCCAGGAGTCTGCACGCCGCCGCCGGTCATGGAAGCCATCTCGGAGAAGCTCATGCCCAGAGGAGTCATACCGGCATGCTCACGGCAGGTGATGACAACGCCCATAGAGACAGGCTCAACACCGCAGATACACTCGAAGCAGCCGCAGGAGGTCATGGGATCCTGGAACAGGGAGTACAGGGTCACGTGCTCCAGAGCGCCGTGGCTGTACTTCTGGACAGCCTCATCCACAGTCTCGAAGCGGCCCAGCTTCTCGTCGGTGCAGCCTTCCTTGGCGATGGGCTGGCAGGGACCGGCAGGGTCCAGTTCCTTGGTGGCCTTGGCATCCAGCCAGGACACAGCACCGCACAGACCCAGACGCTCGGGGGTAACGATACAAACGTGGCTGGGGGAGAAAGCCTGGCACATAATGCAGGTGTAGTAAGTATCCACGGACTCGTCGGTCATGGAAGCCAGACGGGCGTCACGCTTGTCGAACACTTCGTTGGCGGCAGCACGCAGCTTGGCGTTCTGCTCAGCATCCACAATGATGCGGACCTGGCACTTGTCCACAACGGCCTCGAACTCGCTCTTGACCTTTGCGTACAGCACTTCGCCGATGTGGCGGAACTTGAAGCCAGCCTCGAAGTCAGCCTTGCTGATACGGATACGGATCATGTCACGCTGACCGGTGTGCATAACGCCTTCGATGCAGTTCAGCCAGGAGTGGATCTTACGCTCCATGACGGACTCGAAGTCAGGCTGCATAGCCTTGCCGGCCACTTCCACGGTGTAGGACAGGGAAATCTTGGAGCCCACGGGGATCTCGTCGATTTCGGGGCCGACAACCTCGATCTTGTGATCTTCCACTTCGGAAGCTTCCTTGGTCTGAACCAGCTCGAAGCAGTCCACACGGGAGCCGTCCACTTCCACCTGCATGTCGCCGCGGCGGATGATTTCGCCTTCGAAAGCGGAAGCGAAGGACACGGGGATGTCGATCTTGGTGATCTTGATCTTGATGTCGCGAGCTTCCAGAGAGGTGGGATTCCACTTGGAAACGTCGGTCTGCACGATCAGGGACTTGGGAACACGGAAGATGTTCTCAGTCTCGTTGGTGATGACGGGGAAGCCCAGAGCGATGGCGCCGGCGCCGCAGGCCACGATCACATCGTCCAGAGGAGCGAAGGCGTTGACGAAGGCAGGCACACGCTCCATGGTGTACTTCATCAGGTTGCCGGCATCACCGGGGGTGATGTTGCCGAAGATCAGCGCAGCACGCAGAGCCACGGACACAACATGGATGACGGAAGTGACATCCTTGCCCAGAGGCACAACACGGACGTTGTCGCCGGTCTTGTAGTTCTTCTCAGCCAGCTGGTCGATGACGCCGCCAACCAGGGTCACCAGCATGCCCTGGGTCTGGTAGCTCTTGACCAGTTCCACAGCCTCTTCGGCGCTGGGGGCGGTGCCCAGGATAACAGCAACGCCGGGGATATCGCCGGTAACCAGGGGCACGCCCAGGTTACGGACGAAAGCGTCGGAAATGTGGCCGTAGCAGGGAGCCTCGTAGGGAGCAGCGCCGTTCATGTACTTCAGAACTTCGATGAATTCTGCGCACAGAGCGGTAGCCACGCCGGACATAAAGGCATCATGCAGCCGCTTCTCCCGGGTCATCAGGGTCTTGACAACACCCAGAGCGGCCTTCAGCTCGCCCAGGTTGGTGACCTTCACGCCGGTAACCGCATAGTAGCAGGGCAGTGCGTAAGCGGTTTCGGGGAAGGACACAGCCTGGCTCTCGCCGTACTGCGCAATCGCATTATCGATGGCGGCTTCGGTCA
>CALXDU010000109.1 GCA_944387145.1 uncultured Oscillospiraceae bacterium
GAGATCTACACTCTTTCCCTACACGACGCTCTTCCGATCTAGGCATCCGGGAGGCCTATGGCCTGGAATCGGAGGATACCGTTTTCCCCTGGGAGCGGTATCTGAGCAGCTCTTTCCAATCGTGAACCCCTTTGACACAACGACACCCCACTTTCCCGTCGCAGGAAAGTGGGGTGTTTGTTATGTAGTTCAGTCTTCCGGGAAGAGTTTGTCGTAGCAATACTTGATAATGGCTTTCCGGGTAATAATGCCGATGAATGCGCCATAGTCATCCACTACGGGAACGAAGTTCTGACGGGATGCCCGCTCCACCAGATCATGCATGGAGGCCGTAATCCGAACCGGGAGATTGTCTTTCCGACGGGAAATCTCCATGATTCGCCGTGCTTCTGCCTGCCGCATATCCATGTAGCACATATTCTTCATTGCCCACAGCAAATCGCCTTCTGTCAGCGTCCCCCGATATTCTCCCCGGCGGTTCAGAATTGGGATGGCGGTATAGCCCGCTGACTCCATCTTCTCCAATGCCTGCCGGATGGAATAGTCATCATAAAGGTATGCACACATAGCCTTGGGTGTCAGAAAAAACAATATACTGTTCATAGGGTTCTCCTTTTCGGTCTGAGGCAGACTGTATCTCCCGCCTCCTGTATCATTATAGCACACCCTCAGCAGAAAAGTATGAAATTTTCTTGTTAATTTGCTCGGCTGCTGCCAAAATTCACACCCTATTTTTGTTCAAACTGCGCATTACTCACCGAAGGTAAATTCTGTGCAGTCAAAGGTTGCGAAATAATCCCGGGTTGTCTCCGCACGGCGGATTAACTGGAAGGTTCCGTCCTCCTTCAGAAGCACCTCCGCAGAGCGAAGCTTTCCGTTATAGTTATATCCCATGGAATAGCCGTGGGCACCGGTATCATGAATGGCCACAATGTCGCCCAACTCAATTTCCGGCAAGCTGCGCTCGATGGCAAACTTATCGTTATTTTCGCACAGACCACCGGTGACATCGTAAACGTGATCCAAAATGGCATCCTCTTTGCCCAGGACGGTAATATGGTGATAGGCTCCATACATGGCAGGACGCATCAGATCTGCTGCGCAGGCATCCAGTCCCACATACTCCCGGTAAATATGCTTCTGATGCAGCACTGTAGCAATCAGGTGCCCGTAAGGCGCCAGCATAAACCGTCCCAGCTCCGTATAAATCGCCACATCATCCATCCCCTGGGGGGTCAGAATCTGCTGATACCGTTCCCGAACACCCTGGCCAATAATCTGAATATTGCTTGCCGGCTGCTCCGGACGGTAATCCACACCGATGCCGCCGGAAAGATTGATAAAGGCAATGTGGGCCCCGGTAGCATTGCGCAGCCGGACAGCCAAACGGAACAGACGACTTGCCAGTTCCGGATAGTACTCATTGGTGGTAGTGTTGGAAGCCAGGAAAGCGTGGATGCCAAAATGCTTGGTACCCAGTTTCATCAGCCGATTGATGGCACCTGCCATCTGATCTTCCGTCATGCCATACTTGGCATCCCGGGGCATATCCATAATGGTGTTGCCCAGAGAGAAAGAGCCGCCGGGGTTATACCGCAGGCAGACAGTCTCCGGCACTTTCCCGTCCGTGATCCGGGCCAGAAATTCCACATGGGTAGAATCGTCCAGGTTGATATAGGCGCCCATTTCATAGGCCTTGCGCATATCCTTTTCCGGCATCACATTGGAAGAGAACATCACATCATGGCCAGTGACACCCACCGCTTCTGCCAGCAGCAGCTCTGTATAGGTGGCGCAATCGCAGCCGCAGCCCTCCTCCTTCAGAATCCGCACAATATAGGGATTGGGGGTGGCCTTCACAGCAAAATACTCCCGGAAACCCTTGTTCCAAGAAAAGGCCTCCTTCAGCGCCCGGGCATTTTTGCGGATGCCGGCCTCATCGTAAATATGAAAGGGAGTAGGAATCTGCTCTTTGATTCTCTGTGCCTGCTGCAATGTGAGAAAGGGGGTCTTCTTCATATTATATCCTCTTTTCTATGGTTGTTTCCCAACAAAAAATCCCTGTGCCGCCGACACAGGGAAAACACTTCGCTTTGCCCCGGCAGCACAACATCACATGGATGACAGTTCTGCGCATATTTTGCGCAGCCCCAGGAAAAGCCCGCTTGGCATCAGACAAATCCTTCGGCGAAAACACCTTTCGGCTCCCGGCTCTTGCCACTCCGGAAGTGTACTGATTGTTTTCGCGACCTCAGCCGTAGTACCACTGATTGTATGTTATGCGCCCGCATTTGTCAACCCCATTTTCCCTCTCTACCGGCAGTAGAGTCTGCCTTTTCCCTGTGTAGAGCGAGAATTTTCAATCGTAGGACTATAAACTTCAAAATTGTGCTATAGTGAAAGTATCAAAGTACAGGAAATGAGGATGTTTATGAAGCGAACGAAATTATCTGACCGAAGCCTTCCCGATTACACCAAGGGGGAAGAAATCACCAACATGGTCACCCACATCATTGGCGGCGTGCTGGGAATCGTGGCATTGGTTCTATGTGTTGTACAGGCCGCAGGAAACGGCAATGTATACGGCATCGTTTCCTCTGCCATCTATGGAACCACCATGATTCTTACCTTCACCATCTCCAGTGTATATCACGGACTGCGCCCGAACCTGGGCAAGAAAGTCATGCAGGTCATTGACCACTGCACAATTTACTTTTTGATTGCGGGGACCTACACCGCCATTGTGCTGTCTGCGCTTCGTCCGATATACCCAGAACTTGCCTGGGGCTTGTTCGCCTTTGAGTGGGCTATGGCGCTGGTGGCCGTAGTCTTTACTGCCATTGATTTGAAGCAGTATGCCGTGTTCTCTATGGTCTGCTACATCGGCATGGGCTGGGCAGTGATTCCCTTCTACCGGCAGGTTTTGGAAGTACTCACCATGCCCGGATTTTTGCTGCTGCTTTCCGGAGGTATCGCGTATACCATTGGTTCGATTCTTTACGGCCTTGGGAAAAAGCGCAAGTGGATGCATTCTGTGTTTCATCTGTTCGTCAATCTGGGCGCGCTGCTTCAATTTTTGGCAGTTTTGCTTTACGGACTGTGATTCATTTTGTCAGTTGGCGAAAAGTTCCTGTCTTTATTGTGGGAAACAGCTAACAAGAGCCAAAATATTTTGTAAGTTATTGCCAAATTATACGAGATAGATTCTACGTTGTTCACAAAAAGTTAAAATTTATCATTCTGCCCATTGCCAAATCCAGGAATGCGTACTATAATCCCCGTGTACGAAGTTTTATGCTTCGGAATAAATTATAGGAGGAAGACTATGGTTACGTTTATTCTCTCCATCGCGCTCCTGGTATTGGGTTACGTGTTTTACGGCAAACGCGTAGACCGGATTTTCGGTTCCGATGACCGGGAAACACCCGCCATTACTCTGAATGACGGTGTTGACTTCGTCCCCATGAAGGGTTGGAAAATTTTCCTGGTTCAGCTGCTGAACATCGCTGGTCTGGGCCCCATCTTCGGTGCTCTGAACGGTGCTCTGTTTGGCCCCATCGTGTATCTGTGGATCGTCTTCGGTACCATTTTTGCCGGCGGTGTCCATGACTACATGTGCGGCATGCTGTCCATGCGCCACGAAGGCGCCAGCATTTCCGAGATCACCGGTAAATACCTGGGCAATGTGATGCTGCAGGTTATGCGTGTGTTCTCCGTTGTTCTGCTGGTCATGGTCGGCGTTGTGTTCTCCAAGGGTCCTGCCGGTCTGCTGGCTATGCTGACTCCTGAGAGCCTGGACGCTACCTTCTGGTTGTGGGTCATCATCGTCTACTACTTCATCGCGACCTTCGTTCCCATCGACAAGGTGATCGGCAAGGTTTACCCCCTGTTCGGTATCTGCCTGATCGTCATGGCTGTGGGCGTCGCCGGTGTTCTGATGTTCTCCGGTGACTACAAGATGCCCGAACTGTGGAACAACTTCTCCAATCAGCATGCAGCCGGCACCAATGTATGGCCCTTCATGTTCATCACTGTGGCCTGCGGCGCTATCTCCGGCTTCCATGCCACTCAGTCCCCCATGATGGCTCG
>CALXDU010000110.1 GCA_944387145.1 uncultured Oscillospiraceae bacterium
AAAACAAAGGTCATTGCCGTTGCAAACCAGAAGGGCGGCGTGGGGAAAAGCACTACGGTGTACAACCTGGGCGCTGGGCTGGCGATGCAGGGCAAGAAGGTCCTTCTGCTGGATGTTGATCCGCAGGGGGACCTGACAAAAATGCTGGGTCTGCGAAAGCCGAATGATTTGCCGCTGACACTGGGAAACGCCATGAACAATATTGTGGCCGGTGTCAGCGGCGGCGATCATCCGGAAATCTGTCACCATCACGAAGGCTTTGATTTCGTCCCAGGTAACCGAACGCTCTCTGCGGTAGAGGTGGGGCTAGTCAATGTCATGAGCCGGGAAACGGTGCTGCGGCAATATGTGGACCAGATCAAAAAGAACTATGACTATGTGCTTCTGGACTGCCGCCCGTCTCTGGGGATGCTGGTGATCAATGCTCTGTCTGCATCGGATTATGTACTGATTCCGGTCCAGGCAGAGTATTTTGCTGCTGAGAACATGACGGAACTGGTTAATACAGTCCACAGCATCAAACGGCAGATCAATCCAAAACTGAAGATTGGGGGCGTGTTTATGACTATGGCAAACGACACCAATTTTCGCAAGGACATTGTAGCCTCGGTGAAGGCGGCCTATGGAAAGCAGCTGCCGATTCTGCAGGCAGAAATCCCGGCAACAGTTCGGCTGGCAGAGATCAGCACAGCCAACCACAGCATTTTCGAGCATGAACCCAGGGGACGGGCAGCAGAAGCCTACAGACTGTTGGTAAAGGAGGTAATGGAGATTGGAGAAAAACAGCGCAGCAAATCTTCTGACATCCATAGATAGCCTGTTTACCACCCAGCAAGAACGGGATCTTGCGGCGCAGCCCAGAGTTGAGGAAATCTCCCTTGATCTCATTGACGATTTCCCTGACCACCCATTCAAAGTCCGTATGGATGAGAGCATGACGGAGATGGCAGACAGCATCAAGCAGTATGGCGTTCTGGTCCCGGCCATTGTCCGGCAAAAGGAAGATGGCCGCTATGAAATGGTGGCTGGCCACCGCCGGAAAGCTGCCTGCGAACTGGCAGGTAAGACTAAAATTCCCTGTGTGGTGCGGGAGCTGACGTTGGAAGAAGCAGTGGTGGTCATGGTGGATTCCAATTTGCAGCGGGAACAGATTCTGCCATCGGAGAAAGCATTTGCTTATAAGATGAAGCTGGACGCTATGAAACGGCAGGTGGGACGGCCCAGAAATTCGGCCCCACTGGGGCCGAATTTAATTGGTAGCCGATCTAATGAAGAATTGGCAATGCAAAGCTCGGATAATCTGACATTGGGCCGGGATATCAAGCCATCACTGAACGCCCTTGCGCAGACCACGGTAACATTCCTGAAAGGAAATCTGGCTCCGGCGGTGAAGAACATTGTCACAGCCCTTCCGGGAGCAGTAGGGACCTTGGTGACGGCTCTGATTCCCGGTAATATGCAGGGAATTGTCTCCTCTGCCGTGTCAAATTTCACTACATTCATGACCACCAGCTTTCCAACAATTCTGGCAAACGGAACGGCCATGATTACCCAGCTGATGGCAGGATTTCAAAGCGGAATCCCTGGAATGATTGCATCCACTGGAAGCCTGATTACCCAGGTGATGAATGCCATTGCCATGAATCTGCCTGGGATGCTGCAAAGCGGTACATCCATCCTTTTGCAGCTGGTGACAGGCTTCCTGTCAGCGGTTCCGTCATTGCTCACAGCGGCCGGAACCATGATTCAGCAGCTGCTCACGACATTAATGACGTCGCTGCCTTCCATGATCTCCACCGGTGCCAGCTTTATTCTGAATTTGGCCAGTGGACTCATTTCCAGTCTTCCGAACATTGTCAGTTCCGCTACTACCATTGTCTCAAATTTGCTGACCACATTTGCCAGTCATCTTCCGGATCTGCTGGCACAAGGCATTTCCATGATCGGCCAGCTGGTGGCGGGCCTGATTTCCATGATCCCGGATGTGATTTCCACTGCCCTGGATATTGGAAGCAATATTATCAATACATTCGGAGAAATAGACTGGATTTCCATCGGTAAAAACATCATCAGCGGTATTATCAGCGGCATTTGGGATGCGGCTGGATCTCTGTTCAGTGCGCTGAAAGACCTGGCAAGCCAGGCTCTCCAGGCGGCGAAGGATGCCCTAGGAATCCATTCTCCATCCACTGTTTTCAGGAATCTGGTCGGCAGATTTATTCCTGCAGGCGCAGCTCAGGGCGTGCTTGACAAGCTGAGCCTGATGAAATCCGCTGTCCGGCAGATGTCGGCAGTAGCGTCGGACAATTTTACCGCCGCTCTTCGGATGGACACCAAGGCAGGCCGTGGTACTTCCGGCGGAAACCTATCCGGCGGCCGGGGGGTCACAGTGATCCAGTATATTTACTCGCAAGCCAAGACGGCGGCCGACCTGATGCAGGAGGCCCGATATCAGGCAGAAATGGCGGTGTTGTTAGGTGTATGAAGTCATTTTTCAAAACGATAACGGGAAGGTATTTACATTCGGGCCAAACGGCGGGAACTGGTATGGAATGAACATCGGCAATGGGCTGGAAGTGACTCTGGGAAAGTCTCAGGGATTTGCCCAGGTGGGAGAAACGGTGGAAACCCAGTCCATCGGTGGAAGGTCCATTGATGTTACCGGAATGTTCTTCGGGGATATTGTGGGAGGAAAAAACAATCTTCGCAATGTATGCGCCCCGCTGTCTTCCGGGCGTCTGATTTTTCAGAAGTCCCATTACATACGGGTATATGTCAAGGCGGCACCTTCTTTTTCAGCGGTTAAAAATAACGGCTTGTTTAAGATGCAGTTTTATGCGCCATTTCCGTTTTTCTCCGCTTTTCAGGAAAGCTACTTCCTGATCGGTGGGGTGGTACCGAGCTTCCGATTCCCGGTAAATTACGGAAGGCCCCACCGATTCGGTACCCGCAGCAATGAGCGGTATGTCAACGTAGTCAATTCTGGTGATGTGCGGATTCCTTACCGCCTGGTGCTGCGCTCAGAAGGTGTCAGCACCAATCCGACCTTGACGAACATCACCACATTTGCCTTTCTGAAGATCAACGGCATCATCAACATTGGTCAGTTTATCACCATCTTTCGGGATGACAATAACGTACTCAGAGCGGAACTGACAGATGGAAACCAGGTTACCGATGTGATTACCTGGATTGATGATGAATCCTCCCTGTTTGAACTGGACCCCGGCGATAATCTGATATCCGCCAACGACGAGGAGGGCGGGAAGGCGCTGATCGCAAGCTTTACCTTCAATCCGGCTGTAGGAGCGCTGTATGAAACTTAATCTTTACAATGAAGATCTGGATCGGATTTCCAAGCTTGAAAAGGAGATCGGGCTGGGAAACGCAACAATCCGAACTTGGAGAACCTCTTCTCCAAGCGTTGATAGACTGAAGCTGGTTGCGGATTATTTTAACGTAACGATGGATGAACTGATTTCAGCAAATATGGAAAAAAGTTAATTTCCAAAAGTACGAGAAAGGAGCCTACCATGCCACGGATACGACAATATGCGGAAAAATATTCCAATGAGGATTTCCTCCGGGAGATTCGGAGCAAGCAGGGCTATTACAACCTGCGCACCCAGGAAGAATTAGGGAATGCCATGGGACTTCCCAAATCCACCATGCGCAAGCGCCTGATAAACCCGGAATCTTTGACGATCCAGGATCTGCGGTCCATGATCCGGGTGCTGAACCTGTCTCCGGTGGCGGTGCTGAAATTTCTGGGGTGGTCAGACAAAGCAATCAAGTCAGCCTTTGGGGAGTAGGAGAATGCTGTGCATTTTGTATCTGCCGCCCAGGGTGGCGGCACATGGCCCCGTAGCTAAACGGGGAGCGCTGTTTGACAGCCTGGGTTCGATTCCCAGCGGGGCCACCACGGCGGCGTGGTTAACCGCCGGATTACCTCCTAGTATGGCAGCCGGAAAGACGGCCCGCC
>CALXDU010000111.1 GCA_944387145.1 uncultured Oscillospiraceae bacterium
GGGACAAATTATGCGCGCAGCAGACTGCCAAAGTTTGTCGGAAAAGCCCGCAGGGGTTTTTCGACAGTCTCAGGCGTGCCATCCATGGGGCACGCCTCAAATGCACACGGAAAAAGGGAAATCATGAAATGGGGAAGATATAAATAAAGTGTTTAGCCCCCGAAGAACCAGTTAAACCAGTCCTCATAGCTGCCTTCGCTGGGCATGGCAGGCTCTGTCGCCTGGGTAGCGGGGGTGGGAAGTTCTTGAGGCTTTTCATCCAGGGTAATGTCCATGGTGACTTCCTTACCACTGCGGATCACGGTGACGGTGGTACTGTCGCCGCCTTGGAAGTTGCGCAGGGCCCGGGTAAGCTCCGTAATGTTGGAGACTTTGTACCCGCCCAAATCTGTAATGATATCTTTCGGCTGGATTCCGGCCCGGTCAGCGCTGCCGCCTTCCGTTACTTCCAAAACATATGCGCCGGTGGGCAGACCAAACATGGCAGCGGAGTCAGCGTCGGTGTTCTGTACCGTTACACCCAGGTAACCGCCGGTGACATAGCCATGCTCTACCAGATCGTTGATAATGGGAAGCACGTCATCCATGGGAATGGCAAAGCCAATGCCTTCAATGGAAGCACCGGAACCGGTGGTGCCGGAATACTTGGCAGTGGTAATGCCGATGACCTCTCCGCGCATGTTAAACAGAGGACCGCCGGAATTGCCGGGGTTGATGGCGGCATCGGTCTGAATCATATTGATGATGCTGCTGTCAGTAGCTACTTCCCGATTGATACCGCTGACATAGCCAACGGTCTGGGTGGCGGCCAATTCGCCCAGGGGATTGCCGATGGCAACCACCATATCGCCAATCACCAGGTCGCTGCTGCTGCCCAAAGCGGCGGCGGGCAGATCTTCTGCTTCGATTTTCAGCACGGCCAGATCATTGGTAGAATCGAAACCTACCACTTCTGCGGCATATTCCGTCCCATCGTACATCACAACGTCGATGTTAACCGCATCCTGAATCACATGGTAGTTGGTGACTACATAACCGTCCTCGGACAGAATAAAGCCGGAACCGGAGGAAGAAGCCTCTGCCGGGCCATACATTCCGCTGGCCTGAACGGTGCTGGAAATGGCTACCACGCTGTTGACATTCCAGGCATAGAGCTGGCTGGGGGTCAGCACGTCGCCGGTATCCGGCAGGGCATGGCCGGAACCGCCGCTGAAGGGAGCCGCCTGCTCAATCTGCTTTTCCAGAGAGTCGATTTTTTCTGTCAATCGGTCAATGGCGGCCTCGCTGCGCTCTTCCCAATATTCATTCATGGTGTAGGCGGTAATGAGGCAGCCGCCTGCCACCAGTGCCACAACCAAAACACAGGCCAGAATCCGTTTGCCCAGGGGCTTGCGGGGTTTCTTAGGCTTGGGAGCAGTTTGAGGCTGATAGGTATATTCCGGAGCGCACCGCTGGGGATTCACTTCAAAAGGAGAATCCGCATAAGGGGAGCTTTTGCCGGAAGCACCGGAAGTGGTTCCGGCCGCATCCTGGGGATTATGCTGCTCCGCTGCAGAATCCACCGGCGGCTGCGGCGGCGTTTCCGGATTGGGAAAGTTCTGATTTTCAAATGACTCCATATATATAATATCCTCCTTGCCGTTTCTTTGCCCAGCATAACGGAAAAATATGAAGAAAATATGTATCCTGGGGAAACGAACTATAAATTGTGACAATATCATACTGGCATCCTATGGATTCGTCAAGAAAAATCGCGGCAGCGGGAGGCTGCCGCGGGAAAAAACTTACTTTTTGCGGAAGGACTTGCAGTCCGTGCACTGATCCATGGTAGGATTGGTTTCGTGAGTACCCACCAGGATGCGGTCCAGGGAGCAGTAGTTCTCGTTCTCGCAGTGGTAAGCGCACTGCTGTACGGTGCACTCGATGCACTTGTTGGCATGACAGTTCATAGTTGTTTCCTCCTTTTGTTTGATTACGGCAATAGTATGGCATGTGATTGAAAAAGTATGCTGGAAATGATTCCCAAATATTGCATTCTAACACCGCTTGTGTTATTGTAACAGAAAATACAGACCCTGCCTTGCAGAAGAAAAGGAGATACCGTATGGCAAAAATTGCACCATCCATCTTGTCCGCGGACTTTGCCAACTTGGAACGAGACATCCGAAATATTGCGCAAAATGGGGCGGATTGGGTACATGTGGATGTTATGGACGGTAATTTTGTGCCGAATATTACCATCGGCATCCCGGTGGTCAAGGCCATCCGTCCGGTTACCACATTGCCGCTGGATGTACACCTGATGATTGATCGGCCTATCCGCTATGCCGAGCAGTTTGTGAAGGCCGGCGCAGATTGGCTGACCATTCATATCGAGGCAGATACCCAGGAAAATACCATTGCCTGCCTGGAGAAGATCCGGGAACTGGGCTGCAAAGCTGCCATTTCCCTGAAACCCGGCACCCCGGCGGAAGCGGCTCGTCCGTATTTGGAACTTTGTGATATGATTCTGGTGATGACGGTGGAGCCTGGATTTGGCGGACAGAAATTCATGCTGGATATGATGCCCAAGCTCAGGCAGCTGCGCACCATGCTGGATGCAGTCAATCCCGGCTGCCTGCTGGAAGTCGATGGCGGCGTGGACAGCCATACCTGCGGCATCTGCAAGGAAAACGGCGCCCAGGTTCTGGTGACGGGCTCGGCTTATTTCAGGGCAGAAGACCGAGAGGCGTTCGTGAAAACTATTCAGGGGTAGAGTAACATTTCATTTAGGAAAGAAGGAAATGGACATGTATTGTAATCAGTGTGGGAAAAACATTCCTGATGGTTCTCGCTACTGTAATTTTTGCGGTGCAGATCAGAATGGTAAAATATCTACCGGAATTTTTTGGTTTCTGGGATTGCTGGTTGTGGTTTCAGTAATTTGGCTTTACAGTGCTTTGAAACCGACTGACACACAGACACAGCAAGGCAAGGATTTGCAGACCGTTTCTCTTTCTGTAGCTGATGAGCCACGTCAATTGGGCGACGGTGGATACTGTGCTGTATTTGAAACCCTGACCCCGGTAAATAACTGCAAGCAGGTTACCCTGACTTTGGAAGCTGAGGGCAACTACGGTGCCACCACCAAAGGTAACTGGGAGGTACATTTCCGGATAGGTGGTCAGTGGAAGAAAATCCAGACCATCTATTATAGCGGCGCTGGCCAGGAGAATTTTACGATTTTATTCAGTCCTGTCGCCAGCTTTGACGCAGTGTGTGCCTTCCCTACGCAGCGAGGGAATTACTCCTACCAGAGTTCTATGGCGCTTAGCGATGCTTATTGCGACTAATTTAGAATGCGAGCACCATTTTCTATCGATTCCATATACTTATACTGATTTTCTCTGTTGAAGGAATTGACAAGTCCGCGGACAGAAGGTATAATATATGCGGAAAATCCCGGTTTTCCACTGTGTAAATCCAAAGGCGAAAAAACGTCTTTTGAAAGAAAGGAAAATTGCCATGATTTATAGTGCAGAAGTACAGCATATGTGCTCCGTGGCCAAGGGCGCCTATCACGGCCCCGCTCCCATTCCTGAAGAGGGCAAATGGGTTCAGGCTAAGGAAATTAAGGACATCAGCGGTTTCACCCATGGTATCGGCTGGTGCGCTCCTCAGCAGGGCTGCTGCAAGCTGACCCTGAACGTGAAGGAAGGCGTCATCGAAGAGGCTCTGGTGGAGACTCTGGGCTGCTCCGGCATGACCCATTCCGCCGCTATGGCTTCCGAAATCCTGATCGGCAAGACCATTCTGGAAGCGCTGAACACCGACCTGGTGTGCGACGCTATCAACACCGCTATGCGGGAACTGTTCCTGCAGATCGTCTACGGCCGCAGCCAGTCTGCGTTTTCCGAGGGCGGCCTGGCAGTGGGCGCTTCTCTGGAAGACCTGGGCAAGGGCCTGCGCAGCCAGGTGGGCACCATGTT
>CALXDU010000112.1 GCA_944387145.1 uncultured Oscillospiraceae bacterium
ACCCGTTCTCTGCTTCAGCTTCAGGAATTTGGCATGACCAGTGCAGCAGGACTCTATCAGTCTGTGTTCTCGTTCCTGCTGGTATTGCTTGCCAACAAGCTGGTGAAAAAAGCAGACCCGGATTATGCGTTGTTCTGATCTTGCGGACGGAAAGGAGAATGCATTATGAAAAAAGACCGCATTTCCCATGCAAAGCCCATCAGTCAAGATCGGGTGGTCTTCAACATCATTGCGTATATTGTTTTGGGCATTCTGTCGGTATGCTGCCTGCTTCCCTTTCTGCTGGTGCTCAGCGGCTCTTTCTCCGATCAAACGTCAATCCTGACCCATGGCTACCAGCTGATTCCGGAAACCTTCTCTTTGGATGCATACACAACATTGTTCAAAATTCCCGGCGAACTGCTCCGGGCCTATGCAGTGACCATATTCGTGACATTTACGGGAACGTTTCTGGGGCTGTTTCTGACCAGTATGGCGGCGTATGTGCTGTCCAGCAAGAGCTTCCGCTACCGCAACCAAGTATCCTTTTTCTTCTATTTCACCTCCATTTTTGGCGGCGGTCTGGTTCCCTGGTATATTTTCAACACCAAATATCTGCACTTCCACAACAACATCATCTCGCTGATTCTGCCCATTCTGGTCAATGTAACCTACCTGCTGATTCTGAAAAGCTATATGAGCAGTATCCCGGATGCGCTGTACGAATCGGCAAAGCTGGATGGCGCAAATGATTTTACCATCTATCTTCACATTGCGCTGCCGCTGTGCAAAGCAGGACTGGCTACTGTGGGACTGTTCATTGCGCTGAATTACTGGAATGACTGGTATAACGCCATGCTTTTCCTGGACGAAGGACGCAGCAATCTATATCCGCTGCAATACTTCCTGAACAATATCCTGACCAAAGCCCAGGCCATCAGCGCAGCTGCAGCCAGAAGCGGACTGCCCATGAGCGAAGTGCCCAGCGAGCCAATGAAACTTGCCATGACCGTTGTGGCCACTGGTCCCATCATCCTTCTGTACCCGTTCTTACAGAAATACTTCGTCAAGGGCGTTACCATTGGCGCAGTAAAAGGATAATCGTGTTTGTGCATTGCGCACGGAACGTGCGATTTCATTATAACTAAGGAGGAAAAAAACATGAAACACCTGGCAAAAACTCTGGCAATCGTCCTATCCCTTGTCCTGCTGCTGAGTCTGCTCGGCGGATGCGCATCCCCTGCGCCGGCTGATCCCACCACAAAGACGGACGATACTGCAGCACCTGCCCAGCAGGCCGGTACTCCGGACATCTCCGAGGAAGTCACACTGACAATGTACCTCATCGGTGACCGCCCGGTGGACAACGATCTGGTCTTTGAACAGATCAATGCCCGTTTGAAAGAGGAAATCAACGCAACCATCGACGTTAAGTTCATGAGCTGGAGCGAATATGAGCAGAAATATCCTCTGATTTTCGCTTCCGGCGAAGATTGGGACATGATTTTCACCGCTGACTGGTGCTTCTACAATGCCCAGGCCACCAAGCAGGGCTTCTGGGAGATTACCCCCGAAGCGCTGGAGACCTATGCTCCCATGACTGCACAGTCTATGTATCCGGAAGCCTGGGAACAGGCCAAGGTAGACGGCAAAGTTTACATGCTGCCGATGAACTATCAGGAATTGACCGCCTATGTCTGGATGGCCCGGGGCGATCTGATGGAAAAATACAACATCACCTCCTTGGATACCTTCGACAAGGCAGAAGAGTATATGCAGGCAATCCTGGACAACGAGCCCGGCATGATTCCTCTGGATGTGGGTTCCGACTATGACCGTCAGTTTGTATTCGATCTGATCTGGAACGTAGAGTCCAACGCCAAGGGCGACGACCGCTATGCTGTGCTGCCCCCTGCCAGCCTGTTCACCTGCGTGGGCGAAAATGATCCTGAAGCAAAGATCATGAGCACCCTGGAAACCGACATCTTCATGAATACCCTCAATCGCGTGAAGGACTGGAAAGATCGGGGCTTCTGGAGCAAAAACGCTGTGGTTAACACCCAGAACAATACCGAAAGCTTCCAGGCTGGAAAATCTGCTCTGGCTGTTATGAACATCAACACCGCCAAAAGCCTGTACACCACGCTGCAGGCGGAGCATCCTGAATGGAATGTCCAGGTCTTTGACGCCATGAACGGCGCACCGGCTACCATCCAGCCCTATCTGGCCAACGGCATGAGCATTTTCTCCAAATCCAAGAATCCGGAACGGGCACTGATGGCTCTGGATTACCTGCGCAATGATGAAATCTGCCACAACCTGTTCTGCTACGGCATTGAAGGCGTGCACTGGGAAGCAGTGGGTGAGCACGGCCTGAAGTCTCTGCCCGGCAGCACCAACTACAGCTACGACAGCAACTGCAACTGGGGCGTGCGTAACGACGCATTCTGGCGCACCATCGAAGGCGGCATCCCCAATGCCGACGAACTGGTCAGCACCTGGAAAGAGACAGCCCGCAGTGGACGGTATCTGACCTTCGTCTTTAACGACAGTGAGGTTAAAAACGAGGTCGCTGCCCTGTCTGAGATTTACAACTCTGACTACAAGCTTCTGCAGCTGGGCTTTACCGATGATCCGGAAGCGGATGTTGCCAAACTGCTGACAAAGATGGAATCCGCAGGTGTCAGAAAGCTGCAGGATGCATTCCACAACCAGGCTCTATCCTTCCTGCAAGCACACCCTGTTGAATAAGTAACCCCCCCAGGAGGCAGAATGCATTCCCCTTTCGGAGCATTCTGCCTCCTCCTTGAGACGATTCACGCCAAATGTTGGCAGGGAAAGGAGATAACCATGACACGCTATCAATTTCTTTTGACAGACAGCCTGGAAAAAGTCCTGCCCTGGCAGGCTCCGGAAAAAATGCCGGAGAAGAAAATCAAGCTCTTTCATAATCAGCGCTGGTCCTGCCAGCTGGCATATACCTGCGAAAATGACGACTTTGGCGAAACGCCCACGCTGTTTCGGCTGGACTGTCAAGGGAATGACCTTGGGGCGCTGTTTCTGCGCCAAGTAGAACTGGTGCCCTGTGCCTATCCCTGTCACGGGACTTGGGATGACAACTACCTGACGACCCGGCCCGGACTTTTGCCGGACCTTCTGCATCCTGTCTCCTGGGAGGATTCCTTCAAGGCAATTCCTGCCCAGTGGCGCAGCCTTTGGCTGACCCTGGACTGCCGGATGCTGCCGGTGGGACAGCACCGGTTTGTGCTGCTGGTAACAGACGAGCAGAGAAACCTGCTGGCTCAGTTTACCCTGGAAGCAGAAATTTCCCCATTGGAGCTTCCCCGGCAGCGGCTGTATCAAACCCAATGGTTCCACGCCGACTGTCTGGCAGATTACTATGGCGTTTCGGTGTTCAGTCCGGAACATTGGCGGATTATTGAAAACTTTATCAAAAGCGCGTCAGATCACGGCATCAATATGCTCTTGACCCCGGTCTTTACGCCGCCGCTGGATACGGAAAAGGGCGGAGAACGCACCGCCGTTCAGTTGGTGGATATTTTCTGGGATGGAAGTGACTATACCTTTGACTTTTCCCGTCTGCAGCGTTGGGTCGGATTGTGTCAGAAATATGGAATTACCGAGATAGAAATGGCCCATCTATTCTCCCAATGGGGAGCAGTCGCGGCGCCAAACATTCTGGTACATACCAACCAGGGTTTGGAAAAACGGTTTGGCTGGCATACTCCCGCCGTTGGAGGGGAATATACCAATTTCCTCCATCGTTTTTTACCGGAGCTGAAAGCGGAACTGGACCGGCTCATCGGATTGGAACACGTCTGGTTCCACATATCAGACGAACCCCATGACATTGAAAAATCCACCTACGCAGCTGCCAAAGCCAC
>CALXDU010000113.1 GCA_944387145.1 uncultured Oscillospiraceae bacterium
CCTGCGAGGCCGTGAAGAAGAGCAAGAAGCTGCTGAAGTTCACTCTGGACGATGGCAGCGGTGAGGATCGGGTGATTCTGAGCGGAATTCATGAGTACTACGAGCCGGAAGAGCTGGTAGGCAAGACTCTGATTGCCATTACCAATCTGCCTCCCCGAAAGATGATGGGTATTGATTCCTGCGGTATGATTATCTCCGCCATTCACCACGAAGAAGGTGTGGAAAAGCTCCACTGCCTGATGGTGGACGATCACATCCCCGCCGGCGCAAAACTGTACTAAACTATAAGATGATAACAGCCCCACTGGAAGTAACTTTCCAGCGGGGCTGCTTTTTGTTGTTTATTCCGCTTTTTCAACGGATACCAGTGCGGCTTCCACAGTTTCCGAATCCGGCTGTGCTTCGCCGGTATAGGTAACCGTGACTGTATCGCCCGGTTCCAATCCGGTCAGATCTACATCGCCGATTTCAAACGTGTAGTACGCATCATCTACAATCAGAACCAGCATGTCCAGGCCGGTGTCAATCGTATTGACCACACCTTTCATGGTTTTGGTCTGCGCGTCATCTGCAACTGGCTGAGTCAGCGTAGAAGAAACCACCGTGGTGGGAGTCTGCCCCTGCTGATTCTGTTGAGAAGAAGCTCCGCAAGCAGTCAGCGCCATGGCTGCAGCCAAACATGCAGCCGCCACTGCGCATCCTTTTCTATTGCATTTCATGATAAACACTTCCTTATTTTGTTCTGCCGCATCCCGATTACTGCGGCTGGGCATACCATAGCACATGGGCATCCCAGATGCAAGAAGGATAAGGATTTCTTAATCTATAGTTAATGCTTTCTTAGGTTTTTCCAGAATTTTACGGCAATTATGAACAAATCGTGTTGTAATTGTGACGAAGTGCTTTATCCGATCCGGTCGTAGGCAATGCGTTCGGAACCGTCGGCGATGTGGATGATTCCGCAGCGGCGGAACCCTTGCTTTTCCACCGCCCGCTGCATCACTTTGTTATCTTCATGGGTATCGATGCGCAAGTAATCAATGCGCTCTGCACCATAGGCAACGGCGGCACTTAAAATTCCTCCGGTACCGTCGGAAGCAATGCGGTGTATGGTTCCGTAGGGCCGACTGGCGTGCCAGCTGCCGCCGAAGATTTCCCTGTAAGTTGGGTCCTCTCCTATGTAGAAAAAGAACACGCCATGGATTTTCTCCCCTTCCGTCACGACAAACAGATTTCCATTCTGAATATCCTGCTGAAGCTGGTGTTTGGGCGGATGGTGATTGCCCCACTGGTTGGGATTTCCTGTTTTCGCCATAAAGTCTCTGGCATAGGCGTAAATTTCCAGAATCCGGGGCAGATCTTCTTCCCGGGCGGTTCGGATGTGTTTATCCATCATGATTTCCTCCTGAATGTTTTCCTCATTATACGCAACCTGCATTGCCATTGCAACCCCTGGACATAATAAGGAAAAACAAAGGAAGGTGCTTTTATGGCAAATCTGAAACGGGGCAGACAAAGTTTTGCCCTGCCGGAACCTCCGGTCATCACCCACTGGGCCAGTGTAGCAGGAAAAAAAGAAGCGGAAGGCCCGTTGGCCCATACCTTTGACATCAAATGCCGTGATACCTATTTTGGTCAGAAAACCTGGGAACAGGCAGAAAAATACATGCAGCAGCAGGCTCTGCGAAAACTTGCGGAAAAAGCGGGCATGCACCAGAGAGAATTTGACCTGGTGTTTTCCGGAGACCTTCTGAATCAATGCATTGGCTCTTCTTTCAGTCTGCGAAATACCGGGATTCCCCATTTAGGGCTCTATGGGGCCTGTTCTACCATGTCGGAAAGTCTTTTGATGGCCTCCATGACAGTGGGCGGCGGATTTGCAGATAAGGTGGTGGCCATGACTTCCTCCCATTTTGCCTCCTCCGAGCGGCAGTACCGGTTCCCACTGGGTTACGGCGGTCAGCGAACCCCCACCTCTCAATGGACGGTCACCGGCTCCGGTGCGGCATTGGTCTGCCGTCAGGGGAAAGGCCCAAAAATCACGGCCTGCACCATCGGCACCGTCACCGACCTAGGCATCAAAGATGCCAACAACATGGGCGCCGCCATGGCACCTGCCGCCTATGCCACCATCCGCGCTCACTTTGATGACCTGAAAACAGGTCCGGAGGATTTTGACCTGATTGTCACCGGAGATCTGGCACAAATCGGCAAGGAGATGCTGATGGAGCTGGCACGGAAGGACGGGATCAGTCTGGGCGGAAAGCTGACGGACTGCGGCAATCTGGTGTTTGACAACACCAAGCAGGATGTACACGCCGGCGGCTCCGGCTGTGGGTGCAGCGCCATTACCCTGTGCGGGTATCTTTTGGGGCAGCTGCAAAGTGGGAAGCTAAAGAAAATTCTGTTTTGCGGCACCGGAGCGCTGCTCTCCCCCACTTCTACTCAACAGGGGCTGCCCATTCCCGGTGTGTGCCACGCTGTGTGCATTGTAGGAGGCAGATAACATGGACTATGTAAAAGCATTCCTTGTGGGCGGGCTTCTGTGTCTGGTCGGACAGATTTTGATTGACAAAACCAAGCTGACACCGGCTCGGATTCTGGTCAGCTATGTGGTAATTGGTGTTTTCCTGGGGGCTGTTGGGCTGTACCAGCCCCTGGTAGACTTTGCCGGGGCCGGAGCTTCGGTACCCTTAACAGGTTTTGGAAACACCCTTGCCAAAGGTGTCCGGGAGGCGGTTGAGGAAGATGGATTCCTTGGCATTTTCACCGGCGGCCTGAAAGCCTCCGCCGGAGGAATCACCGCTGCCATCCTGGCAGGACTGGTGGCAAGCCTTCTTTTCAAAGCCAAGGATAAATCTTGAAAAGCTGGGCATGATAGGGTTGCGGCAAAGCCGTGATCAAAAACGGAGGATACGAAGTATGAATAAGCAGAATAACATGCAGAAGAAGACCCAGACCCAGAACGAGCGCCAGACCTACACCAGCAACGAGCATCAGAGCCAGAACACCAACCAGACTCAGGAAAAGAACTGCCGCTAAACGGCGCATGGGGCACCCTATCGGGTGCCCCAATGGTATACTTACGTTTTTTTCGTTACAGCGAAACCAGCTGGCCTCGGTGGAAGAAGTACAAATACCTGCCGATAACCGGCTGCTCATAAATTCTGCTCAGCGCCTGGGCATAGGTCTGCACCTGGGGACGGTAACGCTCCACAGCAAGAGGTAGGGTTTGCTCCGTAACCGCATCGGTTTTGAAATCTATGATGGTGATCCCCTTCTCCTCCAGCAAGGCACAGTCCACCACACCTTGCAGCAGAACCTGTTCCCCTTCCAGACCTTCCCCATAATGGCAGGCGTTGTCCAGAATGGAAAACTTGAATTCCCGAAGGCACTCCGCTCCGGCGGCAAGCTTTCTTCCAATTTCTGTTGCAAAAAATTGCGCCAATTGCCGGCTGTTTACCAGCTGTCCCTGTTCTTGAGTAAGGACACCGGATTGCACCAATCGCTGAATCTCCCGGTCAACCGCCTCTGCCGAAGTTCCCATCCGAAAATCCATATACTGCAGCGCCGCGTGCATGGCCACACCATAGGCACGAGCATCGGTTTTTCGGTTTTTGAAGGTTGGTTGGCGCCAGTTTCGCTGGGCTTTCTTGGGTTCCTGGGTGTCTTCCGCCGCTTCTGCGTCCTTGAGTCGTCCTTTGCGGCCGGTGGCTGTCTGTTTGGAGGGCGCCATGGTGGCGGCCATATGGGGATAGTGAAATGCCAGTGCGTTTTCCAGTCGGGTCTGTACCCCTTCCGGAAGGCTGGTACTCTGCTGCGGCATCAGACCGTTCTCCTGTACTGGCTCTGGGGATTGGCAGACCGCAATTTTCCA
>CALXDU010000114.1 GCA_944387145.1 uncultured Oscillospiraceae bacterium
CCACGTGCTCTATGGCGGCAACACCCTGCTGGCCCACGAGGTGGGAGCGGGCAAGTCCTTTGAGATGGCAGCCTCCGCCATGGAGAGCAAGCGGCTTGGCTTGTGTCAAAAGTCCATGTTTGTAGTGCCCAATCACCTGATTCTTCAGTGGTCCAATGAGTTCCTGCGGCTGTATCCCAACGCCAATCTGCTGGTCACCACGGAAAAGGACTTCGCCCCCGACCGGCGTAAGAAGTTCTGCGCCCGGATCGCCACCGGTGACTATGATGCAGTCATCATCGGCCACTCCCAGTTTGAGAAGATTCCCATTTCCGCAGAGCGGCAGCAGCGGCTCTTGCAGCAAGAAATTGATGATGTGACCAATGCCCTGGATGAGCTGAAGCGGAATCGTGGGGAATCCTTCTCCATCAAGCAGATGGAAAAAACAAGAAAATCCCTCCAGGCCCGGCTGGAAAAACTGAACAACACCGAGCGGAAAGACGATGTGATTACCTTTGAGCAGCTGGGTGTAGACCGGTTGTTTGTGGACGAGTCGCAAGCCTACAAAAACCGTGCGAAACGTTGCGCATAAGCCCTTGTTGACAACAAGGACGAACAGCGCCATGTGATTGCACTTAGCAATAAGAAAATATCACAGAGAACTTGAATCTCGAAATCAGGGGTGAAATTCCCCTGCCGTACAGAACCAATGCCGGAAAGGAGCAATCCCATAGCGGTCTGTCAAACCGCAGGCAGTACGAGAGCTAATACTCCACTGTGCACGGCACATCTGTAAATGGGCCGGGTACAAAGCGTGGTGAAGTCGTAACCTGAAAACCTAAACCCCTGCAAGGGGGCATGGAGAATAATGGTGCGGGCTTCCGAAACCTATGGCTATCCGTAAGGGAAAGCTATGCAGCATCGTAAGAGTTGACGGCATCCGAAAGGGTGAAAATTGGAAAAAGCGTGTGTGGCTGGTTTTTCTGCATACGCCCTGTGGAATGAAATATCCACACGGAATCATGCAAAACTGTGGTTCAAAGCGTGATTAGATTTTCCCGGTGTAAGGTAGCGGCCTAAGGGTTTCAATGGTCAGCAATGACCGCAAGGATAGAGATTCAGGAACGTTTGAGAGCCTGTATTTGGAGTGTTGCAGCACGGCGAAGAATACAGGAAGTCAGCCGTACCATAGTAGTCTGCGGCTGGGTAATGCCAGCCACATGGGGCTGAAATGCTCCACGGCGAAGGATACGAGTCACACTGATTTGCAAATTTCACAAACCGAAAATCCAATAACTCCCTGAAAGATGGGTGACGAACTGCGAGGTGAAAACCTTGTGCATTTAAACGTCAGATTTTCAACGGAAACGGAACTGAAAGCCATTCAGGATATGCTCTTTGAGAAATCCGGGCAAGGAGTTTCGTTTACCGGGCTGGCGGAAGCAATGGCGCATGAAGTTACCATTGTGACCGCCATCCATAACATCAAGTCCAACAAGGGCAGTAAAACTGCCGGAGTGGACAAGGTGAAGATGGATAGATATCTGCAAATGCCAAGAGATGACCTGATTTTATTGATTCAATCGTGTTTTCGCAAATACCAGCCCAAACCAGCCCGCCGTGTGTATATTCCAAAAAGCAACGGCAAAATGCGGCCACTGGGTATCCCCACCGTCCTTGACAGAATCATTCAGGAATGTATGAGGCTTATTATAGAGCCGATATGTGAAGCGAGATTTTATCCGCACAGCTACGGCTTCCGCCCCTACCGGGCTCAAAAGCACGCAATCCGGGATATTGTCAATGTAATCAATGCCGGATGCAAATCCCCTGACCAGGCGGTCTGGGCAGTTGAAGGTGACATTCATGGGTGTTTTGACAACATTAATCACCGGATACTGCTTCAAAAAGTATGGCGAATGGGCATCCATGACAAACGGGTTCTGAAAATCATCAGCCAAATGCTCAAAGCCGGATATATCGAGCAGGATTTGTACCGCCAAACGGAAACCGGCACACCGCAGGGAGGGATTCTTTCCCCTCTGCTGTCGAACATCTACCTGAACGATTTTGACTGGTATGTGGGGCGAACCTATATGGAGCCGCATCGCAGATGCAAACACAAATGTAACGATACCCGAAGGCTGAAATGGGCAGGGACCACTCCAAAGTATAACTTCCGTTATGCCGATGACTGGGTGATTTTAACTTCTACGGAAAAGGAAGCGTTCCGTATGAAGCGTGAACTGACAAAATATTTCAGGCAAAAACTGAAATTGGAACTGTCGCAGGAAAAGACCTATGTAACCGATCTGCGGAAAGGAGGGATACATTTTCTCGGTTACATCGTTAAGGCAGAGCGAAAGCGTAAAACGCCTGACCCGGCAACGTGGACAGAACACCTGGTAGGAAAACCGCTGCCGGATATGGAACGGCTGTCCAAGAAGATTGGCAGTCTGCTGGAACAAGTGCACCGTATCGAGCTGTACTCCCAGCCAAATACACAGGCCGCCCAGATACAATATGTGAATTCCATTATTCTGGGACTGGCGCAGTATTACCAGCCATCTATCTGTTCACACGCTTATCACGCAATCGACCGCAGGGTGAACAATGCGGCGCTGGCTGTCTGGAAAAAGTTGTTTCCAAAGCAGTATAACCAGATGCAGGTTCCGCTGAAAACACTCTGCAATCTTCCGCACAGACACGAAGGATACGAGAGCAAAACCTTTGCAATCCCCATCGAGGGAAAATGGTTTGGAATCACCTATGCGTTCATCACGCACAGTCGGTATGAGACCAAGCCGTTTGACCAGAAGATGACCCCTTACACGGCGGAAGGCCGCAGGCGGTATGTGAACTATCGGAACAAACATAAACCGCTGCCCTGTGACCGGCCATCCATCAATACCCCGGAAGATATTGCCCTTGCCTGCTATTCAGCTGGAATGGGGTGGAAAACGAACTTTGAATACTTCATGAACCGGGAGTATGCCTATAACCGAGATAAGGGAAAGTGCAAATGCTGCGGAGTGCCTTTTACCACAACAGTTCCAAAACACTGTCACCACATTGAAAACCAGCTTCCCATCGAAAGAATCAATAAAGTTCCCAATCTGGCATGGCTGTGTGAATCATGCCACCGCATGGTTCACAACAGCCCTATACCGCCTGAGCTGAATGCAAAGACGGTGCGCAGAATTATGAAATATCGAGAAAAACTCAAACCGTGAAATTTGCAAGCACACTGTACCTGTGAGGGTGCAGCGGTATTGAAATCTGAAGGAAGAAAGTAAATCAGTGTGATGGTAGGCCGGGTGCGCTGAAAGGTGCACGCCCGGCGTGAAGTGGGGGAAAATCCGGCGACAACTTCAAAGGATTACCTATCACTATTCTTTTTGTACACCAAGATGAGGAATGTGGCGGGCCTTTCCACCTCGGAGGCGCAGAAGTCCAGCGATATGTTCGGCAAGTGCCGCTATATGGACGAGCTGACCGGCGGCCGGGGCGTGATCTTCGCCACCGGCACCCCCGTCTCGAACTCCATGACTGAGCTGTACACGGTGATGCGCTACCTGCAGTACGGCACGTTGCAGCAGAAGGGCCTGACCCACTTTGACTGCTGGGCGTCTACCTTTGGAGAAACCACAACGGCCATCGAGCTGGCCCCGGAAGGCACCGGCTACCGGGCACGAACCCGCTTCGCCAAGTTCTTCAACCTACCCGAGCTGATGAATATGTTCAAGGAAGTCGCTGACAT
>CALXDU010000115.1 GCA_944387145.1 uncultured Oscillospiraceae bacterium
GCGCCGGACAGCAGAGCCGCACTGATGATCTGATTTTCATTGAGGTAGCTCTCCGACGCTTCCGGACCGCCAATGCAGCAGCTTTGGTCTGCCAGGGCTACGTGGAGCGCATTTTTATCCGCTTCGGAGTACACTGCCACAGTGGCAACTCCCATTTCCTTACAAGCCCGGATGATGCGCACTGCAATTTCGCCCCGGTTGGCAATCAGAATCTTTGAGAACATGAACTACACTCCTGTAATGGCGAAAGAAAATTCGGCGCTGACGCAGAGCCGCTGCCCTACCGTCACCGTTCCTTCCGCAAAATAAAAGGGATGTTTCGCCCGCCGGATGCGGCAGCGGGTTTCCACCGTATCCCCGGGTCTGACCGGGGAACGGAATTTTACGTTATTCAATCCGGTATATACCGGCAGCTTGCCCGGAACCATCTGGTCCTTCATCAGCACGCAGGCAGACTGGGCCAGCATTTCGCACAGGATCACTCCGGGAACCACAGGGTTTCCCGGGAAATGGCCCTGGAGGAAAAATTCATCTCCCCGGACGTGGTAATGGCCCACGGCCCAGTCGTCCTGCTGCTCCACCTGCTCCACCAACAACATCGGTGCCCGGTGGGGCAGGATTTGCATGATTTCTTCCTGATTCATGGCATTACCTCTTGATGCGGAACAGTTCGGTGCCATATTCCACCATTTGACCGTTGCCGATGCAGATTTCCGTAATCGTGCCGCTTTCCTCTGCCTGAATCTCGTTCATCAGCTTCATGGCTTCCACAATGCACAGGGTCTGGCCCTTCTGCACCGTGTCGCCTACGCTGACATAGGGAGCCGCATTTTCCGCCGGGGCTGCATAGAAGAGCCCCACCAGGGGAGATTTCACACTGATGTAGTCCTGAGGCTGTTCCAGTGTCTGCTTCTGGACCGGAATAACGGGTACTGCCTTTTCCGAAGCCACTGCCGTCCGTTCCAGGCGCACCACCTGATTGTCCTGGGTAATTTCCAGGCCGGTTAGTCCCAGTTCCTGCATCAGCTCGGCATATTTGCGAATGTCGGATTCTTTCATAGCTTACACCTTCCGAAAGGCCAAGGAGGCATTGTGGCCGCCAAAGCCCAGAGAATTGGATACACACAGATCAATTTGCGCCTGCACTGCGGAATTGGGAACGTAGTTCAGATCACACGCAGCGTCCGGCTGCAGCAGGTTGATGGTGGGCGGCACCAGGCCGGTTTCCAGAACCTTCAGGCAGACCAGGGCCTCCATGGCACCGGCTGCGCCCAGCATATGGCCGGTCATGGACTTGGTAGAACTGATGAGGGCTTTGCGGGCATTTTCCTCCCCCATTGCTTTCTTAATGGCGAGGGTTTCGCCGGAATCGTTCAGAGGCGTTCCGGTGCCGTGGGCATTGATGTACACACGCTCGTTACCTGTATATCCTGCCTCTTCCAAGGCCTGAACCATGGCTCGGGCACCGCCCAGAGCTTCCGGATGGGGTGCAGTAATGTGGTAAGCGTCACAGGTAGAGCCATAGCCGCAGATTTCACCGTAGATTTTGGCTCCCCGGGCTTTGGCATGCTCGTATTCTTCCAGCACCAGAGCCGCTGCGCCTTCGCCAATGACAAATCCCCCCCGTCGGGCATCGAAGGGCAAGGACGCCGCACTGGGGTCCTCGGAGACGGACAGAGCCTTCATGTTGATAAAGCCCGCAATGCCCACCGGTACGATGGAAGCCTCCGCTCCGCCGGCGATAATGGCATCGGCATAGCCATGGCGAATGGTACGCAGGGCCTCGCCAATGGCGTTGGAACCGGAAGCGCAGGCTGTAACCGCAGGCATGGCACCGCCCTGGCAGTTGTAGCGAATGGCAATGCTGCCGGCTGCCATATTGGGAATCATCATAGGCACGCACAGCGGGGACACCCGGTGAGGGCCTCTGCTTTCCAGCTTTCCGATTTCCGCAGAAATGGTATTCAGTCCGCCAATACCGGAGCCAAAGTAGACGCCTACCCGCTCCGGGGGCAGGGTTCCAATGACACCGCTTTCCTCCACTGCTTGCACTGCAGCACCCATGGCGTACTGAACAAATTTGTCCGAGCGCAGCATTTCGCTGCGGTCCATATAGTTCATGGGTTCAAAGTCCTTGACCTGAGCGCCCAGCTTGGCTTTGTAGTTGGTTGTATCAAAATAGGTAATGGGGCCAATGCCGTTATATCCGGCAATCAGATTCTCCCAGGCAGCTGCTGTGCTGCTGCCCACGGGACTGATGACACCCAGACCGGTGACCACCACTCTTCTTGCTTTGCTCATATTGTTCTCCTTACATGGCAATGCCGCCGTCAACCCGCAGCACTTCGCCGGTTACATACTTTGCTGTGATCAGATAAGCGGCAGCTTCTGCCACATCCTCCGCTTCGCCCATGGTTCCCAAGGGAATCAGATTGACCAAGGGATTTTCTGTCTGGGAATCCGTCATATCCGTGCGGATAAAACCAGGGGCAATGGCGTTGCAGCGGATGCCCTTGGGGGCCAGCTCCTTGGCAACGGACTTGGTCAGGCCGATCAGTCCCGCCTTGGAAGCGGAATAGTTGCACTGGCCCGCATTGCCCATCAGGCCGGAGACCGAGCTGATATTGACAATGCAGCCTTCCCGGTTGCGCAGGAAGATGCCGGCGCAGTGCCGGATCATATGGAATGCACCTTTCAAGTTGGTGTCCAGAACCGCATTGAAGGAATCCTCCTTCATCATGGCAATCAGGCCGTCTTTGGTAATGCCCGCGTTGTTCACAAGAATATGAACGGTGCCGAAATCTGCCTTGATGGCTGCCACCGTGTCTTTCACCTGGTCAAAGCTGGAAACGTCACAGCGGTAAGCTTTCGCCTCCACACCGTATTCCCGGCACTGGCTGCACACCTGCTCCGCCGCCTGTTGGTTTCCGGCATAGATAAGCGCAACATTGGCGCCCATAGATGCCAGTTTCCGTGCAATGGCTGCCCCAATCCCCCGGGAACCTCCTGTAACAATGGCTACCTTTCCTGTTAACATACATGCACCTCCGCCAAAAGGGTTTCCAGCTCCGCCACGCAGTAGGTGTTTACCTGGGCGTTGATTTTCCGAACCATATTGGTCAGGGTTTTTCCTGGGCCAATTTCTATAAAGGTGTCCACACCAGCGGCAATCATGTTTTCCATGATTTGCTGCCACTGCACCGGGCTGGCAATCTGCTTGGACATCAGCTGCGCCACATTGTTTGTGTAAGGCTGGGCAGTTACATTGGAATACAGTGGGATCTTCCTTTCCCGGATTTCGGCTTTTGCCAGCACCTGGGCAAAACTTTCCGCAGCTTGTGCCATAAAGGGACTGTGAAACGCCCCTTTTACCTTCAAAGGCAGTGCCCGACCGCCCGCCGCTTTTACATCTTGGGCAAAGGTTTCCATCTGTTCCCGCAGGCCGGATACTGTAATCTGGCCCGGGCAGTTGAAATTCACCGGGTACACCTGGTCGTATCGGCTGCACAGCTGAGATACCACTTCCGGAGTGAGTTTGACTACCGCCGCCATGGTGGTATCAAACTTTTCTGCCTCCTGCTGCATCAGCTGGCCTCGTTTACAAACCAGACGGAA
>CALXDU010000116.1 GCA_944387145.1 uncultured Oscillospiraceae bacterium
GTTGGGGCGTCCAACGATTGCCACTAAGGGCTTGGCCATGAAAAACACTTCCTTTCCGCATATCCTGATATATGGAACCTCTGAATCATTCGTCTTCGGCTGAGCGGCGAATATTTTGCCCCATCCGTGCAGTTCTGAAAATGGGAAATACATACAGTATTCCTCCATTTCCAGAACTTTCGGCTGAGCCAAAATCTTCTGCCGCCAGCTCTTGCCGATTGAATCAGTGGTTCCATAGATAAAATATAATTCATTATGACATATCTTTCTGGCAAAAGCAATGGGAAAATGCCCCTTCATACAAAATTCACAGACATTTTTCCTTGATTTTCACAACAAAATCAAAGAAAACCCATAAGACGGAAAAAGAGGAAGACCCGAAAGCCTTCCTCTGCATTTCCGCTTTTGCCTTACTCTGCCTCGACGGACAGAACCTGGCGGCCGTTGTAGGTACCGCAAGCCTTGCAAGCTCTGTGGGGCATGACGGGCTCACCGCACTTGGGGCAAGCCACAACGCTGGGAGCAGACAGCTTCCAGTTGGAGCCACGGCGCTTATCGCGGCGGGCCTTGGACACTTTACACTTAGGGACAGCCATGGTGACACCTCCTTGGTCAAACTGCTTTTTACAGCATTCATTATGGATTTACTTCTCAAGAAGCTGCTTCAAAGCAGCAAATCGGGGATCGAGCTCCTTCTGGCAATTGCAGGGACCCTCGTTCAGGTTTTTGCCACAGCGGTAGCAAAGACCCTTGCAGTCCTCCTTGCACAGCAGCTTGGAATCCAGATTCAGGACAAAAACCGTCCGTACAATGTCATCCAGATCGGCGCTGTCTCCCTCCAGAGGGAATACCCACTCATCTTCGTTCTCTTCATTTGCCATTTCCGTAACCAGAACCACATTGATGGGGAAGTGAATCTCCCGGTCAAAGGCGCTGGCGCAGCGGTCACAGATGCCGTGAATGCAGGTGGTAATCTCACCGGTCATCACCAGGACACCTGCGGTGTTGCGTACCGTACCGGAGGCCAGAACCGGCTCCGAAACGGGATTACTTACACCGTAGCGAAGATCCCGCAGATCCACGCTGGCAGAGAAAGGAACGCTGGCACCGGGACAGTCAACGATCTTGGAAAGTCCTAACAGCATACTTTTCCCCCTTCTCACAGTCGTGCCTAGATATTATATAGGGTTTTATCCCGTTTGTCAAACACTTTTTTTACAAAATCTTTGGCTTTTCCGGGAAAAAGACCAGGCTGCTCCCGGCATGGGGCATTTGACGGAAGAAAAGTCCCCGGTTCTATTTGCCAAGGCACGGACATACCCTGTGGTAAACCCATGGCAGGAGGATTTTCTGCCGGAAGAGGAGGCTGGCTATGGATACGATTTATCAGGACATTGGAATGCGAACCGGCGGAAATGTCTATATCGGTGTGGTTGGCCCGGTGCGAACCGGAAAGTCCACCCTCATCAAGCGGATCATGGAAGAATTGGTGATCCCCGGTATTGACGACCCCTATCGCAAGGAACGGGCCCGGGATGAACTGCCCCAAAGCGGCTCGGGAAAGACCATTATGACCTCGGAACCCAAGTTCGTCCCGGAAGAGGCGGTGGAAATTTCCCCCGACGGCACCGCCAGACTGCGGGTTCGGCTCATCGATTCCGTGGGCTATATGGTTAACGGCGCCGTGGGAGCGGAG
This sequence comes from uncultured Oscillospiraceae bacterium, assembly GCA_944387145.1. Taxonomy (GTDB): domain Bacteria; phylum Bacillota; class Clostridia; order Oscillospirales; family Oscillospiraceae; genus Faecousia. The sequence continues at coordinate 1,697 of CALXDU010000116.1, forward strand.
GAGGATGGTTCTCCCCGGATGGTGACCACGCCCTGGTTTGACCATGAAATTCCCATGACGGAAGCGGCGGAACTGGGAACCAAGAAGGTGATGGAAGACCACAGCTCCATCGGCCTGGTGGTCACCACCGACGGCACCATTACGGACATTCCCCGGGAGGACTACATTGCCGCAGAGCGCAAGGCCATCAGCGACATGCAGAAAACCGGCAAGCCCTTTCTGGTGATTATCAATTCCCGCAACCCTGGTGGGGATGCGGCCCAGGAAGTGAAGCGGCAGATGGAGCAGGACTTTGGCCTTCAGCCCATGGTGGCGGACTGCCAGAGCCTGGATTTGGGCGGCATTGCCCAGATGCTGAAGGCTCTGCTTTACAGCTTCCCCATGACTCAGCTGCGGGTGCATCTGCCCCGGTGGCTGGATGCTCTGGAAGCAGATCATCCCATCAAAAGCGGCATTTATCAGGCGCTGCTTCAGCGCTCCGGGGAAATCCGTACCTTGGGCCAGGCGGAACAGGCTCTCAGCGGGATTGCCGACCTGGATGTGGTGCAGGATTATTCCCTGCGCAGCGTGGATCTGGCCGACGGCACCGTGACCTGTGTTATTGCTCTGCCGGAAACGCTGTACTATGAAATTCTCAGCAGCAAAGCAGGGCTTCCCATTGAAAACGATGCCCAGCTGCTTGGGCTTTTGATGGAACTGGCTCGGGTCAAGCAGGAGTATGACAAGATTTCCGACGCCCTGTCCGCAGTAAAGGCCACCGGCTACGGCGTGGTGATGCCCACGGCGGAAGAGATGAAGCTGGAGACTCCGGAAATCATCCGCAAAGGCGGCGCCTTTGGGGTGAAGCTGAAGGCCGGAGCCCCCTCCATCCATATGGTCCGGGTGGACATCGATACGGAAATCAGCCCCATGGTAGGCGATGAAAAACAGTCCCGGGATCTGATTACCCACCTGACCGGAGAGGACCCGGAGCAGCTGTGGCAGAGCAACATTTTTGGCAAGTCTGTGTATGATCTGATTCAGGAAGGCCTGACGGCCAAACTGGTGCAGATGCCGGAGGATGTCCGGGGAAAATTCCGGGGAACCCTGACCCGGATTGTCAACGAAGGGGCCACGGGCCTGATCTGCCTGATTCTCTGACCTTGACAAGTCCCAGGGGGCGGGGTAAAATATACAGAAAAAGGAGGGATGCGCCATGTCTGTGACCATTGAATACCTGTGGAAAGACCGCAAACGCTATTTTGGATTGCCGCTGAGCTTTACCCGCTACTGCCTTTCGGTGGATCGGCTGTTTCTGTCGGTGGGACTGCTGAGCATCAAAGATGACGAGGTGCTTTTGTACCGGGTTCGGGACATTGACACCCGGCGCAGCCTGTGGCAGCGGATTTTCGGCGTGGGAACGGTAACGGTGATCTCTTCCGACAAAACCATGCCCAACCTGGTGCTGAAAAACGTGAAAGATCCGGTGTTCGTCAAGGAACTGATTCACCGTCAGGTGGAGGAAGTGAAGATTGCCCGCCGGGTCCGGCTGGGTGAAATCATGACCACCGATGCAGACGGCGACGGAGAACCGGACGATCCGGACGGCGAAATGTAATTGCATATACCTTATATAAAAGGAAGGCACGCAGCAATGCGTGCCTTCTCAGTGTATCAAAAAAGCCTCGCAGAGTTTGCCGACGTAGGCGGCAAATAGAGTTAAAACCGTTTTCTGCCGGGGCGTGTACCTGGCAGAAAACACTTCTCAGGCTGCAAGTGTGGAATTTGTCCCCCGTCGGGGGACAAATTATGCGCGCAGC
>CALXDU010000117.1 GCA_944387145.1 uncultured Oscillospiraceae bacterium
ACGAAGACCTGGAAGCACTCATGCCCTGGGCGCCTGATATTCAGCAGGAACACCGGATTCCAGACTCCGACGCTTATGTGAAAACCTATCTCGATTAACGGCAGGCCTCAACCACAAGGCCTGCCATTTCTCGTGTTTACCGTGTGATTATTAAGCGGTTACCAAGCCGCCAGCTGATTTTACGCTTACGAAAGCAACATGAAAGGGAACCGCTATGGATGGCGGTTCCCTTAAAAATAGAATGGAATCAGCAGATTCAGAAAAACGGCAGCGGGAATGGAAAGCCCGATCACCAGAAGGGTTTCCTTTCCGGACCTGCGCCGGACCGTGAGGATGCCCAGAATCAGCGTCACCAAGTGAAGCGCGGAACGAAGGTCCACATACCACATCCCGTACGCCAGGGTGCAGTTGATGAGAAAGCCAAGAATCCCAGCGGAAATTACAATAGCGAGCCAGCCGGTTCCCTTGGCGTACCAGCAGAAAAATGCCAGAATCGGGGAAAGAAGCATAAATCCCACCCAAATCATGGCGTAGCTTTTCGGGAAAAATCCGGCCACATAATTGCTATACAGGTAGTAGCTTGCTACCATTCCCGTAAAGAAGGCAAAGACATTTGCGCTGGCTTGAAAAGGACTGGGACTTTTTATGGACAAAAAGACAGCAATCACGATCCACGGAGCAAAGGTGCCCAGAAAGTTGTGCAAATCCAGGGATGCGTCAATCTGCTGCAAAATACCGGGGAGAGTAGCTTGACGGTAGTCCAGGAATTTGGAAAAAGTGCCGAGGCACACGCCCAGCAACAGAGCTCCTGTGATCATGAGCAGCTTGGATTGGAGAGAAGATTGTGTTTCCGGTTTCCTGACACGATTCAAAGACTTCATAAGGAACTCCTGACGGTAAATGGGAAAGCGAACGAGTTGGGGCGATAGAAGAAACTGTCTGACTCACGGCAATTACCGGGAGTTGTACTTTGCGTAGGCACCTTTCCAGTTCTGGGCCACGGCCAGAAACGCTTGGTAACTATGGGCACGGATATACTCCAACGCCTGTTTGTACTTGGAATATTTGTAGCCGGGGTGCTGGACAAAACGCTGGATAGTTTCACAGGACGCATATTCGGCGCAGTCTGCGCAGGTGGCGAGGCCCTTGGTCAGACAGCAGACCTTCATTTTGCATCTGGCCTTTCGCAAATCCCGGGAACCATTCAGGTATCCCAGCTTGCAGCCTTTGCAGGTTTTCAGAAATTCTCGGCAGGTTTTGCAGTACGCCCCGCAGCAGCCGATTTCTTCTGTGCCATTCATGGAAGCCTTCCCCCTTAACCAGAAAGCGGTCAAACAATACGCAGTTCTTCTCGTTTAGCCTTTGGTAATTGCTGCAGTCAGTGCCTGCTCAATACGCTCTTTTTCGCCGCTTCCATCGGTACGAAGTCGAAGCAGGGGGATACTGCATCGTTCAAAGATGCTGTCCTTCTTTTTGTCTCTGCTTGCCTGGATGCTTCCTTCGGCGTGAAAAGCCACACCGTCAACCTCGATTGCCAACAGGGGCGACTTATCCATTCGACGGAACAGAAGAAAATCTACATGGGTCAGAGGATTGCGGGCAAAGAGCTGTTCCTCTTCAGACAACAGGGAATAGTCTTTGATCAGATTGAACAAGGAGACGTGAGTTGCGCAGTCTATAAAAGAAAATGTTTCATCTTGAAGAATGTGTTCAATTACCGTATTGAGGAGGTTTTCTGAATCATATTCAGAAATTCTCCCATGCTTTCGCAAAAAGGCCTGTCGTTGCTTTGCGAATCCGCGATAGAGCAAATCAAAGACGGAATAAACCGCACTCTCTACCACCGTGCAGTTGTTGTATGCGATATAGCGGGCCAAATCTCCATAGTTGGTTTGGTCATTTTGAGGATCTTGAGAAGTAACGACCGTTAAAGACTTGACAGCCCGGGATATCGCTACATTCAGCATCCGGGGATCATCCACAAAATCTGTGATGATATTGTCCACGGAGGTCAGGATAATGGCATCTTTTTCACGACCTTGGAACTTATGGACGGTTGCGACTTCCAAATTTTTGCCTAGCTGTTTCTGAATGGCGGCTACTTGGTCGCGGTAGGGCGTGATGATTCCGACGCTCTCATATCCTCGCTTTTCTAGACGAGGGAGTACTTCCTTCTGGATCACATCAATCTGCCGTTGATTCAAATGACCACGGGCATGGTTTCCGGGCGTTGTCCGATACATGGTCAGCACATCCGGCTCGTTGTGGTCTTCCGTCATGACGATCAGTTTTCCACCGTAGAATTTTTGGTTGCAGAAATTGATGATCTTGGGATGGCAGCGATAGTGCTCCCGTAGAAGGACCGTAGGGTTCTGGGGCCATGCTGAGATAGCAGAGGAAAGCAGACTATGGGAGGAAAAATGGTAAACTTCCGGGAGAGAATACCGGGACCAAATTTCTTCGCTATCCTGTAGATCTTTGTTGTCCACTACATTGGGGAGCTGCTGAATATCGCCAACAATAACGACATTCCGGGCACTGGCAAGGGCTAGCACTCCGGTGGCCAAATCCACCTGGGAGGCTTCGTCTACAATCAAGTAATCATAGACATGATTGATATTCAAAGTACCTTTGATGGAATAGGTCGTACTTAGAACAACGGGATACTCCTTGGTAAATTCCTTGGATTTTCCACGGAAATCCTGCATCTCAAAACACGGACGGGGCTCCCGCCAAGAATATTTTTGACACAGTTCCGCCCGGAACAGCAGAAGAGACTCTTCGGTTAGTTCTGCCATCTTTCTTTCAAAGTTATACTCTGCCAGCTTTTTCTCCAACTGTGCCCGCTCAGCCCGTAATTCCTGCTGGCGTACCGTATAGAACTGCCGCTGCAGGTATGGGATCACCTGCTGCGGTTCTTGGAGAAAGATACGCAGGGCGCTGCGATTGTATCGCAGGAGGATCAGGAGCTTCTGAAACAGTCCCAATTTGCGTTCCTGCTGGGTATGCTGCTCGAACTCCAGCCAAAGAGATAAAATCTTTTGGGAAGGCAGACCTTTTACTTCTGTTTGGGGTGTCTGTGCGTAAGTATGATAGTAATCCTCAAAATGACGCTGTTCCGGAGTCAGTTGCAACAGTTCCTGCTCAATGGCAGCGATGCGATTCTTAGTATCAAACATGTCACCCAACTCATGAGAGAGTTCCGTGACATGCTGCCGCAATAGAGACTTTGCCCCTGGTGTTAAATCCCAGGCGGCCATGTTGGGATATTGACCGCTTTGCGATTCCAGAAAGTGCTCCTTATTGGCATAGCTCCCAAGAAAAGCGGTGAGGAAAGAGAGTCCTTTTTTCTCTAGCTTCTCTGCCACGTTCATGGTGGCAGAGTTGTTGTTGGAGACGACAGCAACTGTTTGGCCATTGAGAACGGCATTGGAGATAATATTCAGAATGGTTTGTGTCTTTCCGGTACCGGGAGGCCCTTG
>CALXDU010000118.1 GCA_944387145.1 uncultured Oscillospiraceae bacterium
ACGAAGGGGTTGGGGAAGATCCAGTTCTTGGAGATGATCTCACACAGGGCACGGGGCATGACGCAGCCGTTGCGGGACAGAGCCATGTTGATGGTAGCAGCCTGGTCCAGGATGGGCATGATACCCACATCCACCGGCATCCAGATGCCTGCGGCACGGATAGCGTCCAGCCAGTAACGGAACTGATCCATATCCCAGCACAGCTGAGTCATGATGTAGTCAGCGCCGTTGTCCTGCTTCTGCTTCAGGAAGGCGATGTCTGCTTCCAGGGAACGGCAGGCAATGTGGCCCTCGGGGGAACCAGCAACTGCGATGGTGAACTTGTCGCCGAACTCCTGACGAACGAACTTAACCAGCTCGGTAGCGTAATGCAGGTCGCCGCCGGTGCCGGTCCAGCCGAAGGGCAGGTCGCCGCGCAGAGCCAGCATGTGGTTGATGCCATGGTCCAGGTAGGTCTGCAGCTGCTCCTTGATGCCTTCCTTGGTGTTGCCGATGCAGGTGAAATGGGTCACGCCGGTGGTCTTGCCGTCCTTGACGATCTTGTCCAGGACTTCCAGGTTCTTGCCGACATTGGTGCCGCCTGCGCCGTAGGTGCAGGAGATGTAGTCGGGGTTCAGGGTGTACAGCTGCTCCAGAACGCCGCCTTCACCGCACAATTTCTCCATGCCCACATCCGTCTTGGGAGGGAACACCTCGAAAGAGAACGCAGCGCGCTTGTCCAGGATATCCATAACAGACATACTTTTTTACCTCCTAATATTTACATCAATGGATAACGGTAACTCATCGCATGGGCGCACTACACCCATATCGATACAACGATATCGTATCATAATTTCCTCTTAAATTCAACCCAAAATTTACGATATTTTATAAAATTTTGCCAGATGCCCCCGAGCAGACTCACACAGGCGTGAAGACAAATTTCTCCATCATTCCATCCACCAGAGCATGGATGGTCACCGTGCCCTCGCTCCCCGGCTCTACGGTCAGTTCCAGCTGCTTTCCCGCCAGACGGGATTTCAGGTACTCCACCGGGTCGTCACACTGAATTTCCTCAAAGAAAATGTCCCGCATCTGATTGTTGCGGCAAAGATTTTTGATTTCATGTACCAGTTCATATTCCGCCATGGAAAACACTCCTTTTACAACTTTTCCAGCAGCTTCTCCAGCTGGGTCAGGTTTTCAATCTGGTAGTCCGGGCAGATGCCGCCGCATCTTTCCTTCTTGGGATTGACCCAGATGGTGGTGATTCCGGCGTTGATTCCTCCCTGGATATCCGAGCTGAGGCTGTCGCCCACCATCACCGTTTTTTCCGGAGAAAATCCGGGCATCTTCGCAAAGCACGCCTCAAAAAACGCTTTGGAAGGCTTATTGAATCCCAGTTCCTGGGAGATAAACACCTGCTCAAAATACCGGTATAAATTTGCGCTGGTCAGGCGGCTGTGCTGAACACTGGCAGTGCCGTTGCTGGCCAGAAACAGCCGGTACTTTCCATACAGCCGGTCCAGGGTCTCCTGGGCGCCGGGGAGGAAATAATGCCCCTGGGACAGATTTTTCTCATAACTGCGGGCACAGGCCGCTGCATCTGCCTGCTTTCCCAACTGGGAAAACAGCGCGCCAAACCGATTCACCAGCACCTGATCCCGGGTCATCTTCCCCAGTTCCAGCTGCTGCCAGTGCCAGCGGTTGATATTGTGGTAAAGATCCAGAACCTCCTGGGTCGGCTCCAGGCCGAAGTCTCCAATGGTTTTGGAAATGGCAATGGCTTCAGTTTTGTGAAAGTCCAGAATGGTATCGTCCAGATCCAGCATCAGAAATTCAATCATAGTTTTCTCCTTCTTCCAGGCGGATGGGCTGGCATTTGTCCGCCGGGGTAATGGGCCGCAGTACCCGGCAGGGATTTCCCGCTGCCACTACACCTTCCGGAATATCCTTGGTCACCGCACTGCCGGCACCGATGACGCTGCCCCGACCAACGGTCACCCCGCCGCAGATGGTGCAGTTTGCCCCGATCCACACGTCATCGTCAATGGTGATAGGCTTAGAGGTGCCGATGCCCTGGCTGCGCTGCTCCGGGTCAATGGCATGACCGGAGCAGGCAAAGCACACCCCAGGGGCAATGAAGGCATTGGCACCAATATTCACCGGAGAGGTGTCCAGAATCACACAATTATGATTGATTACCGTCAAACCGTGGGTGTGGATGTTGAATCCATAGTCGCAGTGAAAGGACGGTTCAATAAAAGTCATCGGATGGCAGGTACCCAGCAGCTGACGCAGGATTTCTCCCCGTTTTTCCCTCTGGGCCGGGGAGGTCTGGTTGTACTCCCAGCAAAGGGTCTTGGCTTTGGTTTGCAGCTGGGACGGCACATCCCGGTAATCGGATACATATCCCTCTTTCTGCTGCATTCTCTCCAGCATGGTCACCGGCGCTGTCCTCCCGTTCTTTTGTCAATTTCCGCCGCAATCCGAGCAAATTCCGGAATCCCCAGGGTTTCTCCCCGGACGTTGGCATCAAATCCGGCAGCGGTAATCACCTCTGCCGCCCCGATTTTTCCCAGTTCCGGGAAGCCGGAGGCCAGGCCGTTGGACAGCTTCTTACGCCGCATGGCAAAGCTGGCCCGCACCAGCCGGAAGAAGGTTTTTTCATTGTCCACCTTCCAGGGCCGCTCCCGGTAGGTTCTCAGGGAAATCACCGCCGAGGTCACCTTTGGCTGAGGCAGGAAGCAGTGGGCCGGTACATCAAAGAGCAGCTCCGGCTGGGCATAATACTGGCAGAATACAGAAAACGCGCCGTAGTCCGCACTGCCCGGGGCTGCCGCAATCCGCTGGGCCACTTCCTTCTGGACCATCACCGTGACGGAGTCAAAGCAATCCGCTTCCAGCAGCGCCGTCAGGATGGGAGATGTAATATAGTAAGGAAGGTTTGCACAGGCCATAGGGCGCAGTCCGGGGAATTTTTCCTTCACCAGCGCCGGAACATCCAGTTTCAGCACATCCTCCCACAGGATTTCCAGGTTGGAAAACTCCCCCACCGTCAAATCCAGAATGGGTTTCAGGCGGCTGTCCAGCTCCACGGCGCAGACCTTCCCTGCCCGCAGGCACAGCTGCTGGGTCAGCGGGCCAATGCCCGGGCCGATTTCCAGCACACCGGCACTTTCGTCCACCCCCGCATCCTCTGCAATGGACCGGGGCACCCAGGGGGCAATGAGAAAATTCTGTCCTTTGGCCTTGGAAAAGTGGAAGCCATGCTGGGCAAGCAGGGGCTTCATCACCTGAATATCACATACGTCAACCATAACACAAACCGCCTTTCTTCTGCCCTCATGATAGCAGAACAAAGGCGGTT
>CALXDU010000119.1 GCA_944387145.1 uncultured Oscillospiraceae bacterium
CGGCAGCTGGTCCCCAGTTCTTTCCAGATATAAGGCACCGCATCCAGGCGGATCACATCAATGCCCTGGTTGCACAGGAACAGCATGTTCTCCGTCATGTCGTTCAGGACGGTGGGGTTTGCGTAGTTGAGGTCCCACTGGAAGGGGTAGAAGCTGGTCATAACCACCTTGCCCACTTCCGGGCACCAGGAGAAGCTGCCCGGGGCTGTGGTGGGGAACACCTGGGGCACCGTCTGCTCGTAGAGGTTGGGAATATCCCAGTTGTCGTAGAAGAAATACCGCTGCTGGTATTCCTCTTCCCCGGCTTTGGCCCGTTTGGCCCACTCATGCTCGTCACTGGTGTGGTTCATCACGAAGTCGATGCACACAACCATGTCCCGCTGGTGGCACTCTTCTGCCAAAGAAGCCAAATCTTCCATGGTGCCCAGTTCCGGCTGCACCTTCCGAAAATCGGAAACCGCATAACCGCCGTCGCTTTTTTCCTTGGGGCTTTCCAGCAGGGGCATCAGGTGCAGGTAGTTGGCGCCGCTCTCCTGAATGTAGTCCAGATGGGACTTCACCCCATTCAGAGTGCCGCCGAAACACTGGGTATAGATCTGCATACCCAGCATCTTCTGATCTTTGTACCAGTGGGGGTTGTTTTCCCGCTGGGCATCCAGCTTGCGAAGGCTCTCTTTGCGTCCTTCGTACATCCGCTCCAGCATGGAGCAGAAATAGTCATATGCATTCTCGTCGTGATAGAGTCCTAAGTAAATAGAACGAAGTTCTGCTTCCTTCTGGGCAAAGCGCCGGGTAAACTCACTCATTTTCCTTCCTCCTGCTTCAATTTCTCCATAACTTCCTGCAAGCTTGGCATCGCCGGAATGGCGCCGGGACGGCTGGTGGTGATGGATGCGGCGCAGTTTGCCATCCGCAGAATCTCCTCCAGTTCCTCCTGGGTCAGCTGGGCCAGCTCCCATCCAGCCAGGCGGCTGAGCACCGCACCAAAGAAGGTATCTCCCGCACCGTTGGTGTCAGCCACTTTGGTGGCAAAGCCCGGTACAGTGCCGGTCTTTCCCTGGAAGCGGTACAAAACTCCATCCGGCCCCAAAGTCACCAGCACCAGAGAAATCCCCTGCTTTTCCAGCGCAACTGCCGCTTCCTCCGGGGCAGAAAAACCGGAAAGCAGCTGGGTTTCCTCATCGCTGATTTTCAGCACATCCACCATAGGCAGGGGCTGGCGCATGGCAGCGATAGCCGTTTCCACATCCGGCCAAAGATTTGCCCGATAATTGGGGTCGTAGGTAATCAGTGCCCCCTGCTCCTTGGCATACCGGGCCGCAGCCAGGGTTGCGCTGCGGCTTGGGTCTGCCGTCAGGCTGACCGAGCCAAAGTGAAGCAGCTTCGCCTGCTTCAGCTGCTGCTTGTCCAGCATTCCTTCTTCCAGGCAGATATCCGCACCGGGTTTGCGGTAAAACTGGAAGCTCCGTTCACCGGCAGCATCCACGCTGACCACTGCCAGCGTGGTGGGAGCCTGCTCCGTTTCCATCAGGCCGGAGATATCCACGCCCTGTTCCTGAAGTGTCTGCCGCAGGAAATTGCCAAAGGCATCCTTTCCGATGCAGCCAATGAATCCTGCATCCGCTCCCAGCTTCGCCGCCGCCACTGCGGCATTGGCCGGTGCCCCGCCGGGATTTGCCACATACTTCGGAATTCCCAGTTCCGTAACACCCTCCTGCGTTAAGTCAATGAGGATTTCTCCAATGCTGACGAGATTTGCCATGGTGCAGCCCTCCCAAAAGCGAAACGATTTTGAAATCGATTTCATTATAGAAGGATTTTCCCCTTTTGTCAAGATGCGACAGTTGGTTGCTCCGCCGAAAATGAAGGCTCCCCATTGTGCAAAAAAGCAAGCGCCGGAAGATGCTAAACCGCACTCCACTTGTTATTCAGTATGCCATACTGTCTCACAAATGGGGTGCGGTTCAATTCTCCGTGTTTTTCCGATTGTTATCCCAGCAGCTCGCTCTCCAGATCCTGCAGCATGAGGTCCAGAGCGGTGATGCCGCCTTCTGCAGTGTACCACACAGCGGGATGTGCCAGATAGACCATATTGCCATTCTTGTAGGCATCGGTACCCATCACCAGTTCATTTTCCATAATTTCCTGAGCCAGTTTGGCACCGTCGGTACCGATGGCGGCGTCACGGTCCATGACAAAGATGTAATCCGGGGCCTTTTCCACAATGAACTCAAAGGAAGCTTCGTTGCCGTGGGTGGAGGTGTCGATATTGGCGTCCACGCCGATATTCTCAAAGCCAATTTCCCGTCCAATCATAGAACAGCGGCCGTCGTTGCCAAGAACATTATAGCTGCCGCTGGTGACCAGACCCACGATGGCGGTCTTTCCTTCGGAGACTGCCTGCAGCGCAGTGATGCGGGCATCAAAGTCCGCCATCAGCCCAGCCACCTTATCCTCCAAACCAAACATAGAGGCGATAATGGCGGCTTTCTGACGAACGCTTTCCACCACACCCAGCTCTGTATCGGTGGACAAATAGACCACGGGGGCGATCTCGCTGAGGGCATCGTAAGAGGCAGCAAGACGGCCGCCGATGAAGATCACATCCGGCTCGCAGGCCATAACGGCCTCCAGATCAGCCTCCTTGATAGTGCCAATGTTGGCGATGTCGTCATTGATATAGGCCTGGAGATACTCCAGGCTGGTATCGGCGGTGCCTACCACCCGGTCTCCCATGCCCAGGGCATCCAGAATATCCAGTGAGGCCATGTCCAGAATGGCGATGCGCTGCGGGTCGTAGGGAACTTCCAGTTCCACAGCCTCCTTACTGCCGTTGAAAGATGAAATGGTCACATTCTCCGGCATGGTCTCAGCAGGGGCGCTCGCAGTTTCGGTCGCAATCACGGTATCCAGGCGGTTACTCACAACCTTCTTCCAAGTAATTTTGAAATCCGGGCCACAGAGTTCATCAGTGCCGGCGGCATTCATGTGGGCCTTCAAGCTGTCCTCGAGTGCAGCAATTTCGGAATTTAATTCCTCTGCCATCCGGCGCAGTTCCCGTAGTTCATCTACTTTTTTCTGAATTTCATTCGCACTCATTTTGTTTCTGTAGGTTTGTCAATGATGTGTTACAGATTGGGAAAAGCAAATAAGACCTGTTTCGGGGAGCGCCAGGCGAGAGGAC
>CALXDU010000120.1 GCA_944387145.1 uncultured Oscillospiraceae bacterium
CTGACCCAGAGCGGACTGCCCATTCTCTACAGCGGTGACGAGTTGGGACAGCTGAACGATTACAGCTACCATGACGACCCCATCAAGCGTGACGACAGCCGCTACCTGCACAGAGGAAACTTTGACTGGGCGGCAGCGGAAAAGCGCAGCACCAATCCGCTGTACACCGCTCTTCTTCGGCTGGAGGCCATCCGCAAAGAGGAAAAGCCCTTCCATGCCGATGCGGATGTATGGACCCTGGAGCCGAAAAACCATCACATTCTGGCCATCGGCCGGTACTACCAGGGAGAAAAGCTGCTGGCTCTGTTCAACTTTGGAAGAGAGTCTCAGACTGCCTACCTGGATGAAGGGGAGACTTACACCGATCTTCTCACCGGTGAGAAGCTGACGGCCGAGGCGGTTGCCATGAAGCCCTACGAATTCCGCTGGCTGATGCTGCGCTACCCCCAGGAAAAGGAGTAAACCATGATTACCTTAAAGGACATTGCGCAAATGGCGGATGTTTCCCCCTCGGCGGTCAGCCGGTATCTGAACGGCGGCTCGTTGAGTGAGGAAAAATCCCAACGGATTCGCGATGCCATTGCCCAGACCGGCTATCGTCCCAATCAGGCGGCCCAGACCCTGCGCACCGGTACGCTGAAGCAGGTTGGGGTGATTGTGCCCAAAATCAATTCCAATTCCGTCAGCAACGTGGTGGCGGGAATCAATTCGGTTATGGCAGCCAATGGATATTCTCTGCTGCTGGGCACCACCGCCGGACAGGATGAGAAGGAACTGCACTTCCTGAATCTGATGCAGGACAATCAGGTTTCCGGTATTATCGTCATGGGAACCACCATGACCCCGATAAAAAAGGATACCTTCAAATCCTGCCGGGTTCCGTTGGTGATTACCGGACAGAATTTTGGGGAGATCTGCTGTGTGCACCACGACGATTACGGCGCCATGCAGGCTTTGACGGAAGCCATGATTGCCAGGGGGCGCAGAAAGATTGTCTATGTGGGTGTGGATGAAAAGGATGCGGCCACCGGTCTTTCCCGGCGGAAAGCGGCCTTCGATGCGCTGCGTCAGGCGGATCTGGATGCGGTGTATCTGCTGGCTCAGGACTACGAGGTGGAAAGCGGCTATCAGTGCGCCCAGCAGATTCTGGCGCTGTACCCGGATACCGACGGCATCCTCTGCGCTACGGATAAACTGGCCCATGGCGTGATGAAAGCCCTGAAAGAAGCGGGAAAACATTTGCCGGAAGACGTGAGCATCTGCGGCGTGGGCGATGACTGGCCCGACCAGCTCACCACCCCCACCCTGACCACCGCCCGGCTGTACCACGAGCAGTGCGGCGAGGATGCGGCGTCCATTCTTCTGCAAATGATCGAAGGCAAGACGGAAGGCCAGCCATTGCGGCAGATCAAACTGGGATATACCATTTTGCGGCGGGAGTCACTATGAAAGAAAATTGATTTTTTTGGATATCGATGGCACGCTGACCCCGGCGGGAAGCAACGTTCCGCCGGAAAGCGCCCTGAAGGCCATTCGCGCTGCTCAGGCAAAGGGGCACAAGGTGCTCCTTTGCACCGGGCGGAATCTGGCCATGCTGTCGCCGCTGCTGAAATATGGCTTCGACGGCGTGGTAGCCAGCGCCGGGGGCTATGTGGAGTTTGGCGGACAGGTGATCTATGACTGTCCCATGTCCAACCGGCAGCGGGATATTGCCTTGCAGACCCTCCACGAAAGCGGAGTGTTCTGCACCATTGAGGCCAAAGACGCTACCTACGGGGATGCGGATCTGGGGGATTTCCTGAGCCAGAGCCAGGGAGGCAACAGCGAAATTCAGCGCTGGCGGGCTGCCCTGGCAGGAGAGCTGGGGATTCAGCCCATGGAAAACTACGACGGCCGTCCCATCTATAAGGTGGTATTTATGTGCCGGGAGGATTCCCAGCTGGACAAGGCCCGGGCGGCACTGGAAGAGGAGTTTCAGTTCTGCTGCCAGACGGTGACCAAGCCGGCCTGTCTGAACGGGGAACTGATTAACCGGAAATTTGACAAAGGCAAGGGCATCCAGCGGCTGTGCGCCCATCTGGGGGTGGATATCCGGGATACCTTTGGCTTTGGCGACAGCATGAACGATCTGGAAATGGTTCAGACCGTGGGCGTCAGCGTGGTCATGGAAAACGGCAACGAACAGCTTAAAGCCCTGGCCGACTACGTCTGCCCCCGGGTGGAGGAAGACGGCCTGGCAAAAGCCTTTGCCAAATATCAGCTGGCGTAAGAAAATCATGGTAAGGAGGGGGATTCCCCTCCTTTTTTGTTGGGGAAAGGGGGATTGTGTATCCTGGCTAATTTTGCTATTCACAATTTGTTAAAAATGCGGGATTTGCAAAGTTGGTGGAAGGGAATATAATTTGATTATAAGATGAAATCGATTTCAAATAGATTTCAAAAAATAAGAGGACAAAGGAGCGTTCCATCATGGAACTGGACTATCGCAAATGCGCCGAAGAGATCTTCAGCCACCTGGGCAGCCGGGAGAATATCATCAGCGCAGCACACTGTGCGACCCGGCTTCGGCTGGTAATCGCAGACAACGGCAAGGTTGACGTCTCCGCACTGGAGGACACGGAGGGGGTAAAAGGTGCCTTTAACTCCAACGGTCAGCTCCAGCTGATCATCGGCACCGGCACTGTCAACAAAGTTTATGAGGAGTTTCTGGCGATCACCGGCTTGACCGCCGCAACCAAAGAAGAGGTCAAGGCAGCTGCCGCTGCCAAGCAGCCCCTGCCCCAGAAAATGGTCAAGACCCTGGGCGACGTATTCGTGCCCATTCTGCCGGCCATTGTGGCGGCAGGCCTGATGATGGGGTTGGTTCAGGCATTGGGCAAGGTCATTCCTTCCTTTGCAGG
>CALXDU010000121.1 GCA_944387145.1 uncultured Oscillospiraceae bacterium
GGCAGCGCCCTGATTGGCGGCGAAACCGCCGAGCATCCGGGCATGATGCCGGAAGACGAATATGACCTGGCCGGCTTTGCCGTAGGCGTGGTGGACAAGAAGAAGATTCTGGACAAGAACACCATGGCAGCCGGGGACGTGGTCATCGCCCTGCCCTCCACCGGCATCCACTCCAACGGCTTCTCCCTGTGCCGGAAGGTTTTCGACATCGATAACAACAATCCCCAGATTTACGTCCCCCGGGAAGAGCTGGGCGGCAAGACCATTGCCGAGGTCCTGCTGACCCCCACCAAGATTTACGTCAAGCCCGTTCTGGCCCTGCTGGAAAAGGTCAGCGTCAAGGGCATCAGCCACATCACCGGCGGCGGCTTCTACGAGAACATCCCCCGTTCCATCCCCGATGGACTGGGCGCCAAGATTGACAAGTCCGCTGTTAAGGTTCTGCCCATCTTTGACCTGATTGCAAAGTTTGGCAATATCCCTGAGCGGGATATGTTCAACACCTACAACATGGGCGTAGGCATGAGCATTGTGGTGCCCGCAGACCAGGCTGACCTGGCCCTGTCCATTCTGAAGGACAACGGGGAAGATGCCTACGTCATCGGCACCATTGTGGAAAGCGAAGAAAAGGTGATTCTGGCGTGAAAACCAAAATTGCCGTTCTGGTCTCCGGCGGCGGCACCAACCTCCAGGCGCTGATTGACGCCCAGGGCAGCCTGCTGCAAAGCGGAGAAATTGTACTGGTGGTGTCCAACAACGCCGGTGCTTACGCCCTGGAGCGGGCCAAAAAGGCCGGCATTCCCACCGCCGTGGTGCTGAAAAAGGAGTGCGGCTCCCAGGAAGCCTTTGAAGAACAACTCAAGGCCCTGCTGACCCAGCACGGAATTGAGGTCATCATCCTGGCGGGCTTTATGACCATTCTCACCGAGAACTTCACCCGCTGCTACCCCAAGCGGATTCTCAATGTCCACCCTTCCCTGATTCCTTCCTTCTGCGGTGCGGGATTCTACGGACTGCGGGTGCATCAGGCCGCACTGGATTACGGCGTGAAGGTCACCGGCGCCACCGTCCATTTTGTCAACGAAATTCCCGACGGCGGGCAGATCATTGCCCAGAAGGCAGTGGAAATTGCCCCCGACGACACCCCGGAAACCCTCCAGCGCCGGGTGATGGAGCAGGCGGAATGGATTCTGCTGCCTCAGGCGGCGGAACAAGTTTGCGCCCAGCTGCAAAACCCTTGATTTTTCTCAGGAATGGAGCGATTGCACATGAATGTCTATGAAGTCAAATCCATGGCCCAGCGTCTTTGCGGCAACACCTACCCCGGCCGGGGCATTGTGCTGGGCCTGACCCCCGATGGCAAAACTTCCGTTGCTGCCTATTTCATCATGGGCCGCAGCGTCAACAGCCGCAACCGGGTATTCATCCAGGAGCCCGACGGCATCCGCACGGAAGCCTACGACCCCAGCAAAATGGAGGACCCCAGCCTGATTATCTACCATCCCGTCCGGGAAGTAGGCCGTGGCCTGATCGTCACCAACGGTGACCAGACCGACACCATCCGGGAATACCTGGAAAAGGGCCTTCCCATGGAGCAGGCTTTGCGCAGCCGGAAGTTTGAGCACGACGGCCCCAACTGGACCCCCCGGATTTCCGGACTGCTCAGCCCCGACGGCAGCTACAAGATGTCCATTCTCAAATCCGCCGACCCGGAAGGCACCGACTGCGCCCGGTTTACCTTTGAGTATCCCGGTCTGCCCGGTCTGGGTCACTTTCTGCACACCTATGTCTGCGACGGCAATCCTGTGATTCCCACCTTCCAGGGCGAGCCGGAACGGGTTAGCATCCCGGCAGATATTGATGCCTTTACCCAGGAACTGTGGGAAAATCTGGATGAAAATAACAAGATTTCCCTGTTTGTCCGCTACACCGATCTGGAAACCCGGACGTACCAGCAGCGGATCATCAACAAGCACGGCTGATCTACCAAAGAACGATTTAGGGAGGAATGTTTCATGAATGAATTTGCCCTGAAATATGGCTGCAACCCCAACCAGAAGCCTTCTCGCATCTATATGAGCGACGGCTCCGACCTGCCCCTGACCATCCTCAACGGCCGCCCCGGCTACATCAACTTCCTGGACGCTCTGAACTCCTGGCAGCTGGTGAAGGAGCTGAAGGAAGCCACCGGCATGGTCGCCGTTACCTCTTTCAAACATGTCTCCCCCACCTCCGCAGCCGTGGGCAAACCCCTGAGCGACACTTTGAAGAAGGCCTGCTTTGTAGACGATGTTCCGGAACTGGACGAGAGCCCTCTGGCCTGCGCCTACGCCCGGGCAAGAGGCACCGACCGGATGTGCTCTTTCGGTGACTGGGTAGCCCTGTCCGATGTCTGCGACGCCACCACCGCCAAGCTCATTGCCCGGGAAGTTTCCGACGGCGTCATCGCCCCCGGCTATACCGACGAAGCTCTGGCCATCCTGAAGACCAAGCGCAAGGGCGGCTACAATGTGGTTGCCATTGACCCAAATTACGTTCCTGCGGAGCAGGAGACCAAGCAGGTCTTCGGCATCACCTTCCAGCAGGGCCGCAACAACTTCAAGATTGGCCCCCATCTGCTGGAGAACATCGTCACCGAAAACAAGGATCTGCCGGAAAGCGCCAAAATCGACCTGATTGTGGCCCTGATTACCCTGAAGTACACCCAGTCCAACTCCGTCTGCTTTGCCTATGACGGTCAGGCTGTGGGTGTGGGCGCCGGTCAGCAGTCCCGGATTCACTGCACCCGGCTGGCTGGCTCCAAGGCCGATACCTTCTTCCTGCG
>CALXDU010000122.1 GCA_944387145.1 uncultured Oscillospiraceae bacterium
GCCCTCTCGCCTGGCGCTCCCCAAAACAGGTCTTATTTGCTTTTCCCAATCTGTAACACATCATTGACAAACTTACAATTCCAGGCCCGGCAAAACGCTGGCGGAGAATTTGCCGGGGCGCTGGAAAATCCAAGGGGTGAGGCGGTTGCTCCCGGTAAAATTTCAACAGGAAATGGGTGGGATTTTTGGCAAGATTTCCACTATTTCTTTTGGTGCTTTCCTGCTAGAATATGGGAAAAGTTTATAAGGGGAGACTCAGGCGTGCAGGGAAAAGCGAACAGACACACTTTGGCGCAGCTGTTTTTCAGTATGCTCTACATCAGTGCATTTACCTTTGGCGGAGGCTTTGTCATCATTACGTTTATGAAACGGAAATTTGTGGATGGCCTGCATTGGATTGACGATCAGGAAATGCTGGATTTGGCAGCCCTGGCCCAATCTTCTCCCGGAGCCATTGCCGTCAATGCCGCCATTTTGGTAGGCTGGCGGGTAGGCGGCTTTCTGGGAATGGTTGTGGCAGTGATTGGCACCATCTTGCCGCCGCTGACCATTCTGTCGGTGATTTCTTTCTTCTATGCGGCGTTTGCCACCAACCCCTATGTGGCCTTGGTGCTCAAGGGCATGCAGTCCGGCGTGGCGGCGGTGATTCTGGATGTGGTGTGCAACCTGGGAATGGGCGTGGTAAAGACCAAGTCCGCAGTCCATATGGTGGTCATGGCAGCTGCTTTCTGCGCAACTTTCTTCTTTGGCGTGAATGTGGTATACATCATTCTGGCAGCGGCAGTGCTGGGAATTGTCCTGGCGCTGACCCAGCATAAGAAGGGAGAGGCAGCATGATTTACTTACAGCTTTTCTGGAGTTTTTTGCAGATCGGCCTTTTTTCCATCGGCGGCGGCTACGCAGCCATGCCTCTGATTCAGGCCCAGGTGGTGCAGAATCACGCATGGCTGAATATGAGCGAGTTTACCGACCTGATTACCATTGCGGAAATGACCCCCGGCCCCATTGCGGTGAACTCGGCAACCTTCGTAGGCATCCGGATTGCCGGGATTCCCGGCGCTTTGATTGCCACCTTCGGCTGTATCCTGCCGTCGCTGTTTATTGTGTCGCTGCTGGCGTTTATCTATTATCGGTATAAGAAATTGTCGGTGCTGCAGAGCGTGCTGGCAAGCCTGCGGCCTGCAGTGGTTGCGCTGATTGCGTCGGCGGGCATTTCCATTTTGCTGCAGGTGGCGCTGGGCGGACAGGAACTGACCATGGCCAATTTAAATCTCATTGGACTGGCATTGTTCGCAGCTGCTTTTGTACTGCTGCGAAAATTCAAATGGAATCCCATTCTGGTCATGTGCCTGTGCGGCGCGGGGAATCTGCTGCTGGGACTTTTGCTGTAAATGAATATGAAGACACAGAGTCAGTCATGGTGCTGACTCTGTGTTTTTTCTGTGACAAAAGGGAAAGCAAAGGAAAGAGATACACTTGGGAGTTTTCAAAGGCAAATCGCATAAATCCCCAATTTTTGCAAACAATAGCAGTGCAAACGCAAAGCAAGGAGAGAGTAGGTTATGAAAGCAACAGGAATCGTTCGCCGGGTGGACGACCTCGGCAGAATTGTAATCCCCAAAGAAATCCGCCGCACACTGCGTATCCGGGAAGGTGACCCGCTGGAGATTTATACGGAAAAGGACGGCGGGGTGATTTTTCGGAAGTATTCCCCCATGGGGGATTTGCAGGAATTTGCGGCCCAGATGTGTGAGTCCATTGTTTCCGCTACCGGGCATATTGCGGCGGTGGCGGACCGGGACAGCATCATCGCCCTGCATGGCGCACCCAAGCGGGAACTGATGGACAAGCCCAATTCGGCGGAGCTGGAGAAGCTGATGGAGCAGCGCAAGAACTACCTGTTCAAATCCGGAGATACGCCGATTTTTGCAGCGGACGGAATGGAAAAGTACCGTCTGGGTGCAGCTTCCCCGATTTTGTCCCAGGGAGATCTGATGGGATGTGTGATGCTGCTGCTGAACGAAGGGGAGAGCCCTTTGCAGGAAGCAGATCAGAGCCTGGCAAAAGCCGCTGCCGGGTTTTTGGGAATGCAGATGGAAAGCTGAAAAAACCCCGGAACGCATTTGCGTTCCGGGGTCGTTTGCTAAGGGGAAAGATTTTACTTGACGATGTTCACAGTGACATGGTCGGTGCTGGCGGGTTCGGGAACATCAGAGCCGTCAACCACGAGAGCGCCGGAGACGATGTCAGCCAGCATGGTCTCGTACTCTTCCACGCTCCAGCCTTCCAGAGACCAGGTAGCGGTGGGCAGGCCCACAGCGTTCTGAGCAGCGCCCAGGGTGACGGTGGTGTTTCCGTCGCCGATGAACTCAGCCCAGCTCTCGTCGGTCTCAGCAGCGGTCAGAGCCTGCTGAGCAGCCTCGCCGATGCCCTTCATAGCGGAGGTGATAACGGTGGGGGACTCGAAGGACTGGTCCACGTCAACGCCGATGACCTGGCCGTCTTCAGCAGAAGCGGCAGCAGCGATGGACTGGAACATGGAACCGCCGCAGGCGAAGATAACCTCGGTGCCGTTCTGGTACCAGCCGGCAGCCATGGTCTGCAGCTCATTGGAAGCGGAGAAGTTGGAGCCGTACAGCCAGGAGTAGTTCATCTCAACCTGCACGTCCTTGACAGCGGCAGCTGCCTCAGCGCCCTGGACAAAGCCGTAGCCGTAACGGTTGCAGGCAGCGTTGGTGCCGCCGCCGCCGCCGGAGAAGCCCAGCTTGGTGTAGCCGTCCAT
>CALXDU010000123.1 GCA_944387145.1 uncultured Oscillospiraceae bacterium
ACATAGAAATAGCCCCCCTAGTCTAGTCTCGAAAACTTTTGCTTTTTCGAGTGTCTACTCTAAGGGGACTATATCAAGATTCCTGTGGGGGTATTGTTCTTCTCAGGAGTTTCCCTTTCTGGCTTCTACTTCTTCTGCAACATTCAGGGTGCGCAGGACGCTGTAATCGTCGTAGCGGGTATCGCCGCTTTCCGCCAGGAATACCAGACGGATTTCCGGGTCATCAAAGGTAATGTTGGAGACGGTCTGCTTGATGCTGGCCGGTTCCACGCCGCTGACATACATCCGGCACCGCCCGTCGGGCAGGGGGAAGGTCACATCTGTAACCCCGAAGGACAGCACGAAGTTGTCGGCACTGCAGGAGGCAATCAGGGTATCCGCTGCGGTTTTCAGAGCGGCAGCCTTGTCTCCTTCAAACACATACTGATCGGAATTGGGGAAGCAGAAATCCGACAGCAGCACTTCATTGAAGCCCATATTCCGCAGTTCCAGCACCACGGAGCTGATCCAGTTGGTGGCGGCGGACTTGGTGGGATCGAGCCAGTAGCAGCCGCCTTCATCCATCCAAAGGCCGATTCCACTGGGAACATACAGACCTGCGGCAACATTCTTGTTGCCGAATTCCCGGTCCCGGAAGGCGCTGATCTGGGCGATGGTGTAAAAGCCCTTGTCTTTCAGCTTCTGCACCAGGGATTCGTAGGCTTTGATATCCGTACTCTGGGAGATGGTAGCGCCGGCCAGCTGGGAATTGTAGAAGAAGGAACCGAATCCGCCCTTCATCTCAATCATCACCGGGGTACCAGAGGACAGACGCTCCACCTGCAGCTGCACATTGCTCAGATCGTCTTTGACCATCTGCTGGGTGATGTAATATCCGGACAGCTGCTTGAGATCGTTGCTGGTGTCAATGGCGTTGGCGCCTTCGTTGTAGAAGATGGAAACCTTTGCTTCTGCCACCGGGGGCATGGCAACCTCGCCGATGACATCGTTGGCAGACTGGGAAAAGTCCAGCCGGGCGCCGCCGTCTTCCTGGTCGGTGTAGACCACATACCGCTGCAGCCAGATAACCCAGCACAGCCAGGCGATGGTTCCCACCACCAGCAGGATCATCAGCACAATGCTGACCCGCCGCAAGGTGCGTTGGGTGCGATAGGGAATATTCAACATAGTCAGCTAACTCCTTTTTCTCGCTTACAGACAGGCGCGGACACAGCGCCAGTCCTCTTTTTCCCGGACAGCCGCAACCTTCAGTCCGGCTTGCTCCAGGGCGGCAATTACCTCTGCCAGCCGGACATCCAGAATGCCGGAGCAGATCAGAGTGCTCTGCGGTCCCAGAAACCGGGGAAGCACCGGGGCAAGGCCGATGATCACATCTGCCACAATGTTCACCAGCACCAGATCATAACTTCCTGCCAGAGAGGCCATCAGAGCCTTGTCCTCCGTCACGTTGCCGGTGAGGGCGGTGAATTCCGGGGCGGCAAAGCCATTGTAGGCTGCGTTCTCCCGGGCAATGTCCTCAGCCTTGGGGTCAATGTCCACGCCGATGGCAGATGCGGCTCCCAGCCGCAGGGCGGCGATGGACAAAATACCGCTGCCGCTGCCCAGGTCCAGGCACCGGAAGCCGGGCTTCACCACCTGTTCCATCTCCTCCATCACCATCTGAGTGGAGGGGTGTGCGCCGGTGCCGAAGGTCAGGCCCGGGTCCAGAATAACTTTTTTCCGGGGCGTTTGCTGATCGGCAAGCCAGCAAGGCAGCACCACCAGAGAATCGCCCACTTCCTGAGGCGGGTAATTTTCCTTCCAGCACTCGTCCCAGTCCGTTTCAGCCAGGGCGGCGGTGGTCATGGGAAGACTCATCTGCTTTGCCAGATTTTCCAGCCGGGCAAGCCCTGCACGGTCGGTATCTTCCAGATACAGCTTCACCTGAGAAAGACCCTGAAGCTTTTCCTGCAAACCTTCGTCTATGTAATCCCAGTAAGCCCGGTTTTCCTCCAAAAATGTCTCAAATTCCTGCTGATCTTCCATCACCAGATCGGAAAAGCCCTGGGCGGTCAGGGTGTTGACCACGGTGTTCATATTCCGGGGGGTGGTATGCAGGGTAATTTCCAGCCAAGCCATGGCAGTATCCTCCTGTATCAAAAGCAAATCGCTTCCGTTATTTTAACGCAAAACACGGGAAAAGACAACTGAAAAACTCTTAAATTTTTGTGTACTACTTCCTATTTTGGAGAAAATGGTATATAATATCCCGTACATGACAATTCTGGAAATCCAGGAACGGATTTCCGTTAGGAGACAGGTATGATCGAAACCATTTCCCTTTCCCCCGGCGTGACCCTGCGCTGCTGCCGGGATGCACGCTTCAAACAGGGCTGCCTGAGCGTCCAGCTGGTGCGCCCCATGACCCGGCAGGAATCTGCCAAGAATGCCCTGCTCCCTGCGGTGCTGCTGCGGGGCACCAAAAGCTGCCCGGATCTGCGGGCCATAACCTTGCGGCTGGATACCCTCTACGGCGCCAGCGTCAATCCCCTGGTGCGCCGGGTGGGGGATTATCAGGCCACGGGACTGTACTGCAGCTTCATGGATGACCGGTTTGCCCTGCCGGGAGATGCGGTGCTGCAGCCCATGGTGGCATTTTTGGAAGAACTGCTGCTGGATTCCCCGGTGGAAAACGGGGAATTTTGGGAAGCCTTTGTGGAAAGCGAAAAGAAAAATCTGATTTCCGCCATTGAGTCCGAGCGCAACGACAAAAGGGTTTACGCCAT
>CALXDU010000124.1 GCA_944387145.1 uncultured Oscillospiraceae bacterium
ATTGCCTACAACTACGGTGCCCGGAAGCCGGAGCGGATTCTGCGGACACTGAAATTTACCTGCATCAGCTGTTTGTCCCTGATGATTCTGGGACTGGCAGTGTTCCAGTTCTTCCCGGAAGCACTGCTGATGATTTTCAATCCCAGCCCGGAATTTTTGGACATCGGCCGCTCGGCTCTGCGGATTATCAGCTGGAGCTTCCCGGTTGCGGCCATCTGCATTGCAATCAGTGCCAGCTTCCAGGCTCTGGGCAACGGCATGTACTCTACCATTACCTCGCTGTGCCGGCAGATGCTGGTACTGCTGCCGGCGGCATATCTGCTGAGTCTGACCGGTCAGGTGAACAATGTTTGGTTCGCTTTCGTGGTTGCGGAAGTGGCCAGTGCTGCGGCTACTGCCTTCTTCTACCTGCGGATTTACCGTCAGAAGATCAAGCCCATGTTCCAAGTGTAAACCCGTCCCCGAAGCGTCATCGCTTCGGGGATACGTCTACCCAAAGTTTTTTGCAAAGCCTATTGACAAAGGGACAGAATAGGGGTATACTGAGATAAACAAATGAACAGTTGCTCATATGTTGAAAATAAAGGGAGGCGTTCCGATGGGCAGAAAGATCTATACCATTGCCAATGTGGACTGCGCCAACTGCGCAGCTAAAATCGAGCAGAAATTCAACGACCATCCTCAGGTGGAGGAGGCAGTGATTACCTTTGCCACCCGGCAGCTGCGGCTGACGGCCCAGGACCCGGACAGCTTGATTGCAGAATTGGAGAAAATTGCCCGGACGGTGGAGGCGGAAGCGGAAATCCGTCCCCGGGAAGAGGATGTAACGGTAGCCGACAGCCACGGCTGCGACGGGGAATGCTGCTGCCATGCAGAGCATGCGCATCACCACGAGCATCACCACGAACACCATCATGAGCACCATCACGAAGATGACCATTCCCACGATCACGAGCATTCAGAGCATTCCCACCACGACCATCATGACCATGCCCATGGAGCGGGGGAGGGGAGGGTGCTGCTGATCGGCGCCGGCCTGTTTGTTCTGGGGCTGGTGCTGAGCTACAGCAAGCTGAGTATCCCGGCGCTGGCGGCTTACCTGGCGGCCTATGTGGTTCTGGGAAAAGAAGTGGTTTGGACCGCGGTGAAGAACCTGACCAAGGGGCATGTGTTTGACGAGAATTTCCTGATGTCCCTGGCGACCATCGGTGCTTTCCTCATTGGGGAATACCCGGAAGCGGTGGGCGTCATGCTGTTTTACCGGGTGGGAGAGTTCTTTGAGCACAAGGCGGTGGAGCGCAGCCGCAGCCAGATTATGGAAGCGGTAGACCTGCGGCCGGAAGTGGTACAGCTGGTGCAAGGCGAGAAAACGCTGACCATTCCTGCCCGGCAGGCGAAGGCCGGAGATTTGCTCCTGGTGCGGCCCGGTGACCGGATTCCTCTGGATGGCGTAGTGGTCAGCGGACAGAGCCGGCTGGATACGGCCCCCATTACCGGTGAGCCGGTTCCCGTAGCAGTGGCGCCGGGAGACAGCGTGATTTCCGGCTGCGTCAACACCCAGGGACAGCTGATCATCCGGGCAGAAAAGCCCTTGTCCGAATCCATGGTCACCCGGATTCTGGACAGCGTGGAAAATGCCGCTGCCAGCAAGCCGAAGATTGACCGTTTCATTACCCGCTTTGCCCGGGTATACACTCCGGTGGTGGTTCTGGCTGCAGCGGCAACGGCTGTGATTCCGTCGCTGGTTACCGGAGACTGGGGATACTGGGTATACACGGCACTGACCTTTTTGGTTATGAGCTGCCCCTGCGCATTGGTTTTGAGTGTGCCCCTGGCCTTCTTCGCCGGAATCGGTGCAGGAAGCAAAAAGGGAATCCTGTTCAAAGGCGGACAGTCCATGGAAGCTATGGCGGGAATCAAAACCGTGGTGGTGGACAAAACCGGCACCATTACCAAGGGCGATTTCAAGGTGCAGAAGGTGGTCGGCCCGGAAGGGCTGCTGCAGATCTGTGCCAGCTGTGAGCAGCAGTCTACCCATCCCATTGCGGCCAGCATTGTGGCGGCGGCAAAGGAGCAGGGGCTGGAACTGATGCGCCCGGAAGATCTGGAAGAACTGCCCGGACGGGGTATTCGGGGAAGATTGCAGGGCAAAGAAATTCTCTGCGGCAACGGCAAGCTCCTGGAAGAAGCGGGAATTGACGCTCCGGCAACCAAGGAATACGGCACCCGGGTATTGGTTGCGGTGGATGGACAGTATCAGGGGTATCTGCTGATTGCGGACACCCTGAAGCCCGGTGCGGAGCAGGCGGTGCGGCAGCTGCGCAGCAGCGGCATTGAACCGGTGATGCTCACCGGCGATGGAGAAACGGCGGCAAAGGCCGTTGCCAGTGCAGTAGGAATCCGGGAAGTCCATGGCGGGCTGCTCCCCCACCAGAAGCTGGAGCGGCTGCAGGCCATCCGGCAGGAAAAGGGCGCTGCCATGTTTGTGGGCGACGGCATCAACGATGCGCCAGTACTGGCCGGTGCGGATGTGGGCGCTGCCATGGGCAGCGGCGCCGATGCGGCCATCGAAGCGGCAGATGTGGTGTTCATGACCTCGGATGTGGAGGCCATTCCCCAATCCCTGGACATTGCCAGACAGACGAAGAAAATTGCCTGGCAGAACGTAATTTTTGCCCTGGCAATCAAGCTGGCGGTAATGATTCTGGGACTGTTTGGGTATGCGTCCATGTGGCTGGCGGTATTTGC
>CALXDU010000125.1 GCA_944387145.1 uncultured Oscillospiraceae bacterium
CAGATCCGCTACAAAATCCGAAATGGTTACATCCGGCTCATGGCCAACAGCTGAGATTACCGGAATCTTGGATGCATAAATCGCCTGTGCAACCCGTTCATCATTAAACGCCCACAGGTCTTCAATAGAACCGCCACCGCGTCCCACAATCAGCAGGTCTGCCAGTTTATAGTGATTGGCATAGCCGATGGCAGCGGCAATCTCGCCCGGTGCTTCTGCACCTTGCACTCTCACCGGAAGCAAACGAACACGGGTCAATGGATAACGCTTACGAAGAATGCGCAGCATATCATGCACCGCCGCTCCGGCTGAACTGGTGACGATGCCGATAGTTCCCGGATACCTGGGTAAGGGTTTTTTATGCGCCGGGTCAAACAGTCCTTGGGCTTCCAGCTTTTTCTTCAACTGCTCAAAAGCCGCATACAGATCTCCGATGCCGTCCATAGCCATGGCGGCACAATAGAGCTGATAAGCACCATCCCGGGGAAACACCGTTACCCGGCCCATGGCGATGATCTTCATACCATTTTCCGGACGAAATCGAAGCCGAATGGCATTGCCTTTGAACATAACACATTTCAAGGCGCTGCTTTCATCCTTGAGCGTAAAGTAATGGTGTCCGGAAGGATAGAGCTTATAGTTGCTGATTTCCCCTCGTACAGCCACTTGGGTCAGCAGTGGGTCCGTGTCCATGCGGCCCCGGATATACTCATTCAGTTGTGTAATGGACAAAACTTCCTGTGCCATGCTATCCCTCCATTGCACGCATCGCCAGTACTGCAACCCCCATAGCGTTGTCTGTAGAGAACTGAGGCGGAGAGAAAACTGGTTCTAAGTGTTCCACAGCCTGACGCAGCATGCGGTTGGATGCAACACCGCCGGAAAAAACCACTGGTAAACCCGGATATGCCTTTTGTGCCTGCTGTGTGGCCGCCACCACTGCTGTGCAGACACACCGCAGCGCATAGGCAGCTGTCTCCGCTTTATCCGCATGGGCAGCATGAAATTGCTGTACCTTATTCTGCACACCGGACAAAGAAAATGTCATATGATCGCACTTGACCCGGAATACATCCTTTCCGGTTGCTTCCGTGCTCAGCTGGTCCAAATGTTTTCCAGACGGAAACGGAAGCTCCAGAAGTTGGCCGGTTCGATCGATCAGCTGCCCCGCAGAAATATCGGAAGTACCTCCAATTTTCGTGCAGGCAACATTCGTTCCCTCAGGTTCTACCAGCAGCAGCTCAGTGGTTCCGCCGGATAAGTGCCAGGCCAAATGCGGCTGATCCATCAGTTCCATATGTCCGGAGCTCCACAGGGCCGCTGCGACATGTCCCTGCTGGTGAGAAACTTCCACCAACGGAACTTTCAAGGCCTCTGCCAGCATTCTGGCGTGAGAATACCCAACCAAAAAACAGGGCATGTAACTTCCCTCTACTGCTCGGGGCCGGGTACTGACACCAACAACATCAATGTCCTTCCCCGAGAAATGGGAAAACAGCCTGCCGGAAAGCTCCGGCAGGCTTTTCATGTGAGAAAAAACGGCATCAGACTGGCGCAGTCCAAGCTCTCCCTGTTTCACAGGAAGTAACCGGGAACAATTCTCACCTGCATCGCCATCAAAATAGGCAATAGACGTCGTATAGTTGCTGGTGTCAATTCCAACACTAATCATGGCACTTCCTCAGTTTCGGGAGCGGCTATGCTCCGTGCAAAACTTCCCAATATACCATTGACAAAGGAACCGGTATCATCACCGTCGTACTTCTTTGCCAGCCGCACAGCCTCAGAAACTGCGACACCAGTGGGTACATCCTCCACATAGAGGATTTCAAAAATCGCCAACTGGAGGATACAGCGCGTCAGTCGGGAAATCCGGCTGACATTCCAGCCGATCGCATATTTGCTGATCTGTTCGTTCAATTCATCCGCCCGATTTGCTACGCCGGATACCACGGTGTCCAGGTACTGCATCTGCACCCGGCTGGGGCGTTCCTCGTAAATATCATTCTCTGCGCCCAGGTTACGATAATATGTCTTATCCAGGCGGGTAGACACAACCTGTTCCGGCTCTTCACCGGTAAACTCCCGGCCATAGATCAAATGTACTGCCAGTTCTCTGGCATTGCCTCTCGTCATACTGAAACCCTTACTTACGGACAATGCCGCAGACATTAACATTGATATCCGAAACAGTTACACCAGTTACAGATTCCACTGCATTGGCAATGGCATCCTGCACTGCATTGGCAACGTTGACAACGCTGTCACCGTAACGGACAATCACGTTGCATCCGATGCTCAGGCTATTGTCTTCGGAAATGGCAATCCGCATTCCCTTGCCCCAGCTTTTCTTTCCAACGATTTCAGATCCGCCTTTGACCACACCATCTACATCGGCAAGCGCATGCTCCGCAATGGTAGCAATGACATCCTCAGAAATCATAACAGATCCATTTTCCTGGTCCTGTGTAATATACTGTTTATATTCAGCCATAGGGATACCTCCTGAATCCTGCCACGCGAAGCTGCATGACATAGTTTTGTATATTATACCACAGTTCCAGGAAAATACAAGGAAAAGATTAAAGATTCAGAATCTTTCTGTTGTAGGTTTGTCAATGATGTGTTACAGATTGGGAAAAGCAAATAAGACCTGTTTTGGGGAGCGCCAGGCGAGAGGGCGCATG
>CALXDU010000126.1 GCA_944387145.1 uncultured Oscillospiraceae bacterium
CCCAGCAGGAGGCATTCGTTCCGCTGTCCTTTCCTCCTGGAGATGCAATGCAGATTGACTGGGGCGAAGCGACAGTAGCGTGTCTGCTCTCTTTCTGCCTTGATGGCGTCCAGTCGGTCATATACCAACCGCACGGTCTGGTTATAGTCATCGGAAAAAGCGTTGAACTGCCCTGCATCTTCTACTATCAGGTACAGTGTGGTGTAGTAGTCCAGGTCATAGCTGACATCCGGTGTATAGGCAAACAATCCGATGCTGCCGCTGCCGACACTGGTATACTCAATTTCTCCGGAGAAATAGGCCGCAGAGCGCACAACGCCCACCACCGTGAAGGTGTCGGGCAGCATGTCGGATACAATTTCCTCATTTTCACTTTCACTCAGGGTCAGGACTTCCCCCACAGCAGGTAAATGCCCCGTGAAACTTGGGGTCAGTCCCACAACAATCTCTCCGGGCGCACTTGGCATCCGTCCTTCCACTAGAGTCAGGCGATTGAACTGCTGCTCCTGGGGCAGAGATGGTATGCTCTGCAGGCGGGTTGTCAGGCTCTCCCCTCCCGGACTGGTGAGCACCAGGTCCATGTCCCAGGCAGGCATGACCATCTGCACCCCTTCGATGGCACGAACGATTTCCAGATCATCCTCCGTCAAACCTTGGGTGGCCTGTATCTTGATATCGTATAAATCGACAGTACGGTAATATTCGTCGGCAGACAGGCGCATATCCACCGGTGCAGCCAGAATGCCCGACAGGAAACCTGTGCCCAGCGCCACGATGGCAAAGAGGGCCAGAAATCGGGAAACATTTGCATTTCCTGCTTCTGATTCAGGATTTCCTCGTCCAGGTAGTCTAGGTCCAAGGAGAACAACACATCCCCCTGCTTCACCTGCTGGCCTTCGTTGACGTAAACTCCGGCAATCCGAAGCCCTGCTTCGGTGGTCACCGCCTGCTCCTGGTTCTGCACCGTTTTTCCAGTCAGGACTACCTGATGGGAAATGGTGCCGCCAGCCGGCGCCTGGGTGGCAACCACGGCAATACCGTGTTGGTATGCAGCACGGGACAAAAGAGTAAAAGCCGCCATTGCGGCAAAAAATGCCCCGGTCAGTTTCCAGATTTTTTGTTTTTCTATTTTTCCATGCATTTCAGTCTTTTCCTCCCGACAGCGCAATTCCCTGTTCCAGATATTCCTGACCGGAGATAAACAGCAGCAGCGCCGCTGCAAATCCCATGCCCATGTCCTTCAGCTGAATCTGGGGAAGAAACAGCGACAGCGGCCACAAGGACTTGGTCTTTAAGAATGTCATGGGCTGCTCAATCAAGTTCCAGGAATCCAGAAAAGACAGGATTCCCACAGCCATAATACCCGGCATGCCCAAAGGGATGCCGATTTGCCAGAAAATCCGCACCTCTCCCGCCCCGTCCATCCGGGCAGCTTCCAGGATTTCGCCCGGAATGGCCAGGAAAAAGCGATGGAGCAGAAATACCGGGAAGGTCGAAAACACCGCCGGGAGAATCACCGCTCCCAAGGTATCCAGCAGCCCCAAATCCCGCACCACCAGATACTGCGGATACATCAGCACCTGAAAGGGCATCAGCATCAATACAATATACCCGCTGAGGAGTTTCCCTTTTCCCGGCAGGGGCAGTTGAGCCAGCGCCCAGGCAGCCGGCACGCCCACCAGCAGCTGTCCTGCCAGAATCCCCAAAGTGATGGCCACGGAATTCCAGAACATGACAAAAAATTCCGGTGCATCCATCAAACCCTGCACCAGCGGTTCCAGTGTGGGCGCCTGGGGCAGGAACGACCAGGTCGCCATATCCTCCGTCCTGGTGAACACCGGAGCCAGATTGGCCTCCAGTTCCCACTGGGACGAGAACGCCCCGGTAATGCCAAACCAGATGGGAAAACACAGCATCAGCGCCAATCCGGCCATTGCCATCCCCAACAGAATTTTCTGCACTTTGTTCATTCGCTACTCCTTTTTGTCCCAGGCTTTTCCCAGCAGTCCGATGAGGCCAAACACCACCAGGGAGGTCATCACCGAAGCGGCGGCGATTTTGTCGAAATCCAGTTCCCGGAACCAGTTGTTGTAAAGATGCTGCATCAGATACATGCTTTGCTGGGGGTAATCCCCCGCCACCAGCCAGGCTTCCCGGAAGACCTTGAAGGAATTGAGCAATGACAATACGGCGATGGTATAGCCGGTGCCTTTGAGGCTCGGCAGGGTTATATAGCGCAGCACCTGCTAGCCTTCAGCGCCGTCTACCCGGGCCGCTTCATAGATACTCTCCGGAATCGCCGCCAGTCCTGCTGTCCACAAAACTGTGGTGTATCCCAAGTTCCGCCACAGATAGCTGATTACCAGCATCCAGAACGAGGCGTCGGTGTCCATCCAGCCAATTCCCTGGCCTGTGATAGGGATCAGGATTCCATTCAGCAGTCCCTGTTCGTGAAACAGCACCTTCCACACCAGTACCACCGAAGCCGCCGGAACCGCCATGGGCATCAAAAACGCACTGCGCAGTCTGCCGCCAATGCCCGGCAGCGCCCGCAGGCCCAGGGCCAGTCCCAAGGAAATGACCAGCAGGATGGGAATGCAGATCAGGGTGAACCGGGCGGTAT
>CALXDU010000127.1 GCA_944387145.1 uncultured Oscillospiraceae bacterium
ATCTGGAGGATTTTTCCTGCCTTCCGGAGCAGCCCAGCTTTTTTGCATAAAAGTACAATAAAAATCCCTATGACCGTAGGTCATAGGGATTTTTTGACGGTTACAGGGCGTTTTTTGCCCAGGTGGTGATCGCCTCTTTGCTGTCTTTGACCTGATGTCCCAGAATGGAGAAACCGGGCTGCACATCGGCGCCGGTGCAGTACTTTTGCAGATCCTGAACGGAGTTTGCCAGACCGCTGCCTTCATTTGTGCACAGGGGAAGTATTTTTTTGCCGGTCAGATCATAATGTTCCAGGAAGGTGAAAATGCACATGGGGGCTGTGCCGCACCAGTTGGGGTAACAGACAAACAGCGTATCATATTCTTCCAGACTGGGAAGGTAATCCTTGATTTCCGGTCTGGCGTTGGTTTTGGTCTCGGAAGCGGCTTCCTTGCAGCACTCCCGGTAATTGGAGGAGTAGGCTTTTACGGTGTCGATTTCAAACAAATCGGCCTCCAGCGCTTCCTGGATGAATTCTGCGGCATATTCGGTATTGCCCTTTTCCAGAACCTGGGTACCGCCGGGCATGAAATTTTCTCCTTTGTGGGAGAAGTATACCACCAATGTCTTTGCCATGATGAATGCCTCCTTTGTGATTGCTAATCTCAGTGTAAAAGGAACTGCCCCAAAAGTCAACCATAAATCCGGGCATACCATGAGCCAGGTTGACGCAGAGGCAAAATTATGGTAAAGTGTTGCGGTAATAAAGTGAGGTTTCAACATGCGTGTATGTTTTCGGCGGGCGGTGTGCCTGTTGCTGTCCGTAATGTTACTTATTCCCGCTGTTTTAACGGCTGGGGCCTATGAAAAGGGCGATGCTTTCCACAAAGACTTGTCTGCCTGGATTCAGAACGAGGATCGCCGGGAGTATGTGGAAATGATGCTCGATTACTATATCCGTACCGATTCCATGGTTCGCGATGCCTTGGATGGCGGATTTGCGGCGGTATTTTTGTTCGACGGGTGCTCGGACAATATGGATAACCGGGAATTGTCGGATTTGTCCTATTACCGTGTCAGCGGTATCTGTGTGGTTATTAAGAAAGATGAACTGGGGCAGCTGCGGATGCTGTATTTCAATGACCAGTGCAGCACCATTCCGGATCATCCCCTGAAATATGGTGCCTGGCAGCTGCCGAAGGTGGGCTCTGTGGGGCCTGCCACCGTTTGCGACGGTACTTACCAGCTGTATTCCGTCTACCATAAGGGCCGATACGAAGCCCTGAATGCCCGGACAGAGTATTATGATGCCAAGCTGGATGCAGTCTATATGGTTCCGGAAGGATATGTGGTTTCCCGGGCTACGGAGATCAATGTCCATACCCGAACGACCAACCATGTGCTTTCCTCCGGAATGTGGTCAGCGGGCTGCCCCTTGGTAGGCGGCGGGGAAGCATGGGAGTTCTGGAAGCTGATGTATGCGGTGTATTACACCAGCTTTGACGAATTTGAACTGGATACCTTTGTGGGAAGCCTGACCATTGACCGCCAGGCCCTTCGCCACGAGATGTATACCCTGTATGAAGATCCCGATGCGGTAGACCGGATTCTGGAACATTCCCGCAGCGTCCAGCCGGAGCAGTATCTGGAAGAATGCATGGAAATTGAAACGTACGCAACGGAAAAGGTCATGTCAGCAGGAAGGGAAACCGAGCTGATGACCCTGCCCTGCAGCAATGCAACCGACGCCCGTTCCCGTCAGGTAACGTCCATTGACAAGTGGGAGACGGTGACGCTGCTGCGCTGCCTGACCAATACCCAGGGAAATCGGTGGTATCAGGTGCAGCTGGGGGACGAAACCGGCTATGTCTATGCCGGAGACCTGGTCAACAGAGGCTGGCTTGCCCGTCTGATGGATTGGCTGAGAGAATAGAAAAATCCCTGCTTCTTGTGTGGAAGCAGGGATTTTTGCTGCAAATAAAGATGCCAATTATTTCAGAATGCCCAGGGCCATGTCCCGGAACAGTCCCGGCGTGCTTTCCAGCTGGGCATAGGTTCCCCGCTGTACAATCTCGCTGTGATCCATGACGATGATTTCATCGCAGTTGCGCAATGTGGTGAGCCGGTGGGCGATGGAGAGAATGGTGGTGCTGCACTCGTCCTTCATTTTTTCAATCTCCGCCTGGATGTGTTTTTCCGAGGTGTTGTCCAGAGCGGAGGTGGCCTCATGTTTATATACACAAATCCCTGAAAGCCGCATAAACACTGAACTTTTTAACTATCATCAAAAAACAGAATAGCCCTATAACCACACTGAAAACGCCTTTTGACGGCTTCCCAGCCGATCACGGGGCGTTTTCTGGTGTCCGGCGTATCGTTTTCACGGTACGCCATTTTTTATGCACAAAACCAGAAAGGAGGCGACGCCATGTATTTTACATCCGGCGGCGACCGGGCCTTTGAACAGCTCATGCAGCAGAGGCCGGGAGCAGATCACTTTGACAGCGGCGACGCCGGAGCGCCGGAGGATTGCGGCGACTGCCGCTTTTACCGCCCCGACTGGAAATATCAGTTTTGCGTTTACGCAGAGTGCCCTTACCAGCCGGGCAAGCTCACCGCCCTTGACGCGGT